>DASWLJ010000311.1:0-13827 GCA_036396185.1 Bathyarchaeia archaeon
CTGCCCGAAGCCGCTCAGCGCCGCGTATATGATCCTCGGGTTGGCCTCCCTGAGAACATCGTAGCCCAGGTTGAGCCTCTCCATGACGCCTGGGAGGAAGTTCTGGACCACGACGTCAGA
Source organism: Bathyarchaeia archaeon (assembly GCA_036396185.1). Lineage (GTDB taxonomy): Archaea > Thermoproteota > Bathyarchaeia > TCS64 > TCS64 > RBG-16-57-9. The sequence continues at coordinate 121 of DASWLJ010000311.1, forward strand.
CTTCTTCACCAGCTCCAGGAATATGGCGCGGCCCTGCTCGGCCTTCAGGTTGACGGAGAGGCTCTTCTTGTTCATGTTCAGGTAGTGGAAGACCGGGTCAGAGCCACCCGGCCGCGGCCCGCCCCCGATCCTTGCCGTGGCTCCCCAGGTCGGCTCGACCTTTATCACCTCTGCCCCTAGGTCTGAGAGCAGAAGGGTGCACCAGGGCCCGAACCAGTGGTCCGTCAGGTCTACGATCCGTATGTCGTCAAGGATCTTCATACCTTGTCTAGACGAGATCCGAGCATAAAGCATTTTTAGAGTCGGTTCTCCCGGCTAGGCCGAGACGATATGCTGTGTATGGTGGGGATCGAACACCGATTTACTAGTAAAAATCTGCTTGCATAAAGTGTGATGTAAGGATAAGGTTATGGAGCGTTTGTAGAATTATCAAATGAGAAATGATTCTATGGCGTTAATTACCTGCTCTGGGTGTGAGACTGGTACAAAGTGGTTAGCGCTCTTAATGTCAACTACAGCCATGTTACTTTTCACAGTCATCATCCGCTTCATCTCCTCAACAGGAAGCTCACTATCTTCACCCCATATCAACAAAATAGGCGCCTCGATCCCAGTGAAGCATTTCCACAGGTCAAGGTCTTTCCTGATGTTAAGCCTGCGACTATGATGAGACAGCGGATAGACACGCCCCTCATCATCCCTCCGAGAATACCTTAGACTCTCCTCAACGTATCGTCTCGGGGGAACGTCTGATAGCGCACTAAACTTGTTTAAGAGGAAATCTACCGCTTCCTCTTCGCTGCTGAAGGAGGCTGGAGTGTTCTCTGGGGCTTGAGGAGTAGGTTCAGTGTAGGTTACCGGTATTATATCTATTAGCACAACCTTCTCAACCTCTCTAGGGTAGCTGTAAGCCCAAACCATGGATAACCAGCCCCCAAAAGACCACCCGATTAAAGTTACCTTCTCGAATCCCTTTTGTTGAGCTGCTCTATATAGAATTGATACATGCTCCTCGAACCCAAGTGGCTTTCTTGGATCATCGCTCTGTGCATGTCCAATCATATCGAAGGCTATGATATGGTATCTGTCTCTGAGTGCGTCTCCTATTGCCTCTATATCATGGGCGGAGCAGTATGGTGCTGATCCATGTAATAGTATGAGTCCTTTTCCCGCGTTCCCCCATTCAAGGTAATGTAGATTGTACCCGTCTATGTTGATGAATCCTTCAGAATAGCTCACAACCTCAACCAATCACATTTCACCTATTCTATATATCACTGAATGAACTGAGGACAAGGTTATGGAGAGCTTGTACCGAGAATCTCCACCGTATTGCCTATCTTAATCCTCATCAAATCCTCCCCCAATACAAGGCAACCATCATACAATTTTCTAGTCCTATTCATAATCTCCTCCAATGAAACCCCCATGCATTGAATAATATGATAATACAAAGCAAGCCCCGGCTTAACCATAGAGAAAATTTCACCACATTCCTCAGGACCGGTATGCAAACTCAGAATATACCGTACATTATCAGAGATAGCTGCACCAAGTGGTGCGGCAGCCACCTCATGAATCAACAAGTCTGCACCCCGAGAATATTCTACTAGGTTCTCACAGTAACATGTGTCCCCGGATAACACAACGCAATGACCATCATATCTGACTCTATATCCAAGAGATGGCTCATCAGAATACTCCCCATAATGGTTAACCCTAAAAGGCTCCACTGTGAGCCCATTCATCTCATAGATGAAACCCTCGTCTACTTCATCTGCATTGACCTCGTAGCCTCTCTGATAACCTATACCATTGACACGTTCTAACTCATATCGCACCTTTAAGTCTACTTTGAAGGCTTCCCGTAGGTGCGAGACCATGGACTCTGTTCCTCTGGGTCCCCAAATATTTAGCGGGTTATCACTGCGATCCATTATGTTCCGTGTTATCCAGAGATCTGGTATTCCCGTGGTGTGATCGCTATGTAGGTGTGTCAGGAATAGTTTATCGAATTCCTGTGTTTGTGATTGGATCTGATAGAGTCTCTGCATGGTTCCTCTTCCGCAGTCGAATAACAGTTTCTGACCAGCTACCACGATAAGGGTGGAGGGGCCGAAACGATCCAATCTAGGTGATGGGTTGCCTGTTCCAAGTAGGGTGACGATGAAATCAGAGCCCATACTTACACTTAGTTTGTAGTGAGGATAAGATTATGCCCATTGAGGCGATTAGGTGCTAAAGTGCGGAGGGTGGGGTTCGAACCCTGCCCCCAGTTGAGATATCTCCCGAGGAACTTCCCTTTTTCTTTCATAACGGGTTAGAAGTGGGGGTCGAGCACCGATTTACATGTAAATTTGTAAGGTTAAAGGGTTTGATAATATAAGGACATTTGTTAATAGTTGTAGCTTATCGCTACGACCTTCCATTCACCGTCTATCTTCCACACCGTTGCATGGAACCTTGAAGTGAACCCGACCCGACCCTCAGGCGTCTTATTGTATCCACTGAAGACCCCTATGCCGTACCCGTGGTCACACGACTAAGACACATTCACTATTACTTCATCGTACTTCACGGAGATGTTGTCCCTAACAGCCTCCTCGATGAACCTGCACCAAGGCTCCGCGCCTCTCACCAGCGGCGTATCTGGGTATAACGCCACGGCGTCTCTGTGGAAGCAGCTCATAAAGGAGTCAACGTCTTTTCTCTGAAAGGCGTCTCCCATGTCCAGTAGGATCTGCCTGATCCTGTTCTCCTCATCCTTGACGTCTGCTCTGGGCAACTCGCGCCAGCCCTCGGTTACGTGTAGGTTGGGTTGACATTTATCGTTTTAGGCGAATGGGGCCGGTACTGCTCTCACATACACATCATCGTATTACTTATATTACAGTCGACTGTATTATTTTAATCATGGTCGAGGTTGTCTCAGCCCGCGTCGACGAGGATACCCGCCGCAGGATGAGGCGTCTCCGTCACGTGAACTGGAGCGAGGTGGTGAGGGCGGCCATCAAGGAGAAGATTCGGGAGGAAGAGAGGCGCCGCGAGGTTGACCCGGCCGACGTGGAGGAGGCCCTAACGCTGATGGACCGGGTCAGGCGGCCCCGGCCTGGGTTCGACGGAGCCGAGGAGATAAGGAAGTGGCGGGATCTGAGAAGGTAGCCGTGGACGCGTCCGTGGCGTTCAAGTGGTTCGTGGAGGAGCCGGGCAGCGCCGAGGCCAGGCGCCTGGCAGGGGACTATGGCAGGAGGCTGGTGGACATCGCCTCCGTCGAGCTTCTGCCCTTCGAGGTGCTGAACGCGTTGAGGTACGCGCCGGACACCGGGCTGGAGGACCTGAAAGCCGCCGCCCGGGCCTTGGGCAAGCTGAGCTTGGACCTGCATCCCTTGGTGGGTGAGCTGGCCGAGAGGTGCGTCGAGAACGCCTTGAGGTACGGTGTCTCGGTCTACGATTCATCTTACCTCTCCCTGGGCGAGCTCCTGGAGGTGCCGGTTTTCACGGCTGACTCCCGGCTCATGGGGAGGGTCGGCGGCGGGGTGCTCAGACACATATCGGATTACGGGCACTGACCTTCTGGGGCTGACTCGGGCATCCCGAGTAAGGCATCTAGAAGTCCTCCAACGGCATATCTAACAATTATTATTATATAATTATAAAAATTATGGAGCAACGCACCAGTGGTCACTGATTATGCCCCATAGGGGCTTTAGACCCGAAGGATCGACGAAACCTCAGCAACGAAAAGCACGAAGTAAAAGATGGAAAATTTTTTTCCCATTATAACAGGCCAGCCGTTATAAGCCCCGCCACAAGACAACAAATAAATCCCCAACCACATAACAACACCCCATGGTAAGCAAAGCCGACTTCAAAGGCAAGCACTTCATAAGCATGAGCGACTACGGCCGCCCACAACTCGACTACATCCTGGACGTGGCCGACGAGATGGCGAAGCTGGAGAAGCAGGGCAGCCAGATGGCCCAGGGCAAGGTCCTCGCCAGCCTCTTCATGGAGCCCAGCACCCGCACACGCCTCAGCTTCGAGTCAGCCATGTACAGGCTCGGCGGAAGCGTCACCACAGTCGCAGACCCCATGACCAGCAGTATGAAAAAGGGCGAGACCCTAGAGGACACCATACGCACAGTCATGAACTACGTCGACATAATAGCCATGCGCCACCCCGACAACGACTCGGCCACCAGGGCAGCCAAGGTCAGCAGCGTCCCCTTCATAAACGGCGGGAGCGGCACATGGGAGCACCCCACCCAGACCCTCCTGGACCTACACTGCATCCGCACCGCCAAGGGCCGCATAGACGGCCTCACCATAGGCATGGTGGGCGACCTCAAGAACGGCCGCACCGTCCACAGTCTCCTCAAGGCCCTCCGCAACTACGACGTCAAGGTCCACTGCATCGCCCCAGACGCCCTCAAGATGAAGCCCGAGGTCATAGAGGAGGTCAAGGACAAGATCGAGGTAACCGAAGCATCCGACCTGCCTAAAACCCTGCCGAAGCTCGACGTAGTCTACATGACCAGAGTCCAGCGTGAACGCTTCACGACCCAGGAGGAGTACGACAAGGTCAAGGACAGCTACATCCTGGACCGCAGCATGGTCAAGAGGCACGGAAAGAAGGACCTCGCCATCATGCACCCCCTCCCACGCGTCAACGAGATCAGCACCGACGTCGACGACCTCCCCAACGCGTGGTACTTCAGGCAGATGAAGCACGGCATCTACACGCGCATGGCCATCATCGCCCTAGCCCTAGGCGTGTACTAACCTCCCGAAAACTCGGCTAATGTCAGGCGGAGCCCCGGCGCTCAATCAGCCGCCTGACGCGGCTCCACCTGTCCCCATCAGAGGCTTTCTTCGCCGCGGCGTAAGCCTCGGGAACCCTGTATAGGAATATCTTGTGGCTCCCCATCATGTATGCCCTCTCCTCCTCGCGGCTGTGAGCCCAACCCGTGATGGGGAAGTCGTGGCTCACCACCCTGGACCCCGGCCTCAGCTCCCTCTCCAGCTTCGGCCTCAGCCTGCTGTTCCCCATGGTGGTCAGGTAGAGCGTAACAACGGTCGCCTCGGACAGGTCCTCCTGGAAGAAGTCCCCCTGCAGCACGGTGACCCTGCCCTGGAGCTCCCTGTCGTAGATCTTCATCCTTGTGGCCTCGGCCATCTGCGGGTTGATCTCGAACCCAACTGCGTGGTCCACGTGGAACTCCTCAGCGGCCGCCAGGATGATCCTGCCGTCCCCGCAGCCCAGGTCGTAGAGCACGTCGCCGGGCCCCGCTTTGGCCAGCTTCAGCATCTCGTGCACCACGTTCATGGGTGTGGGCACGTAGGGCGCCACGCTCTCGGTGCCGTCGCCCCAGCCCAGGCTGTAGTGCCAGCCGCTTATCCTCTCGGCCGCGTCGTCCGGCTCCTTACGCTCAGGCATCAAACAAGCATCCGCGCGCCTAGACATATGGCTTACGAACCAGTTTTAAAGCGCAGCCCACAAGGATCAGACGTGAGATACCTTGGAGCTTGTAATAGTTAAGATGAAGGTGCCCGAGGGATGCAACATAATCCTCGGCCAGAGCCACTTCATAAAGACCGTGGAGGACGTCTACGAGGCCCTCGCGGGCAGCGCCCCAGGCATAAGGTTCGGGTTGGCCTTCTGCGAGTCCAGCGGCGAGTGCCTTGTTCGCGTGGACGGCAACGACGAGGCGCTGAAGAAGGCCGCCGCGGAGAACGCCCTGGCCCTGGGCTGCGGCCACAGCTTCAACGTGCTGCTGAGGGACGCCTACCCCATAAACGTCCTGGCGCACCTCAAGGCGGTCCCAGAGGTCTGCCACATCGTGGCGGCCACGGCCAACCCCCTGGAGGTCATAGTGGCCGAGACAGAGCAGGGCCGAGGAATCATGGGCGTGGTGGACGGGCAGAGGCCCAAGGGCGTGGAGGACGAGCGTGGCGTCAAGTGGCGGAAGGATTTCCTCAGGAAGATAGGGTACAAGACCTAGCCTAAGATGCTCCTCAGGAGCCCTGGGAGGTCCTCCAGCGGCGTGTCCCCGGGAACCTCGCGTATGATCCTCATCCTCGCGTACCTGTCCAGAAGAGGCCGGGTCTTCTCCCTGTAAACCTCCAGGCGGTGCCTGATGACCTCCGGCTTGTCGTCGTCCCTCTGAACTAGCCGTGCTCCGCACTCGTCGCAGGCTAGGCCCCTCCTCGGCGGCTTAGACTCCAGGTGGTACACGGCTCCGCAGCGTGGGCAGCTCCTCCTCTTGCTTAGCCTGCCCACGATCTCTTCGTCGCCCAGCGTCACGTGGACCACGTGGTCGAGCCTAAGCCTCCTCTCCTCCAGAATCCTGTCAAGGGCCTCGGCCTGGGCCTTGCTTCTGGGGAACCCGTCGAGGATGAACCCCTTCTCCACGTCGGGTCGGCTCAGGCGCTCCCTCACCACGGCGTTGACTATCTCGTCGGGCACCAGCTCGCCCCTGTCCATGTAGCCTTTAGCGGTCAATCCGTGCTCGGTGCCCCTGGCCGCGGCGTCCCGAAGCATGTCGCCTGTCGTGACCACCGGAACACCGTAGAGCTCGGATATGATGTGGGCCTGAGTGCCCTTACCGCTGCCTGGCGGCCCAAGCATGACGACCCTCAAAACAGTCCCCCGTTTCCGGTCATGAACAGCCCCGCCGCATTAAAACATTTACTGTCCAGTGATCAACGTGTAGACATGGATGAGTACAGGCCCTTCGCGGCAGTGGGCTGGATTCTGATTCTTCTGGGCGTCCTCTTCGTCGCCCTCCCCTACCTGGCCAGGCTGGTGCCCAGTGTCGAGCGGCTGCCCTGGTACATAGTGTACGTGTACAGGAGCGACGGCTTTATGTTCGCCACCAGCCCGCTGCTCATCCTGCTCAGTTTCTTCTCGCTCCTCTGGAGCTACCTGCGGAGGTGACCTTAATACTCCGCCGAGGACCAAACTCAGGTATGGCCGAGCGCAGGGTCATCCTGGTCGTCAGGGACGGTTGGGGGTACACCGAGGAGCGTGAGGGCAACGCGGCGTACCTGGCGGACACGCCCAACGACGACCGCTACATGCGCACATGCCCCTGGACGCTGCTCAAGTGCACCGGCAACGCCGTGGGCCTGCCCGAGGGTACCCAGGGTGGCAGCGAGCCCGGCCACCTCACCATGGGCGCAGGCCGCGTCGTGTGGCAGCCTCTGGAGGAGATCAACCGCAGCATCAGGGACGGAAGCTTCTACGAGAAGAGGCCTTTCATGGACGCCGTGGAGCACCTGCGCAGGACGGGGGGTAAGCTGCACCTGGCCGGACTCCTCAGCGACCAGGGCATCCACGGCACCACCAGCCACCTCTACGCGCTGCTGGAGCTGGCCCGGAGAAACAAGCTCAGAGAAGTCTACGTCCACTGCTTCCTGGACGGCCGAGATGTCCCCGAGAGGAGCGCATCAGGGTTCCTGGAGGAGACGCGCAGCGTCATGGAGGAGAAGGGCGTGGGCCGCATCGCGTCCATGGTGGGCCGCTATTACGCCATGGACAGGGACAACAACTGGGACCGGACGGAGAAGGCCTACAGGCTCCTCGTCCACGGGGAGGGCAGAAAGGAGACATACCCATTAGAGGCGCTGGAGCACGCCTACGAGGGGAACCCCGACCTCACCGACTACTACGTGGAGCCCATCGTGTTCACGGGGCCAGGCGGCTCTCCGGTGGCCACTGTGGGCGACGGCGACGCCTTCATCCTCTGGAACTTTCGCAGCGACAGGGCCAGGCAGATCACATACTCCTTGACCCAGGACGATTTCACACGGTTCAGACGCGGCAGGAGACCTGGCGTCCACTACGTGTGCATGAGCGTCTACGACAGGAGCCTGGACCTACCAGCGGTCTTTCCCCAGCACACTGTCAGGAACAACCTGGGCCATGTGCTTTGCGCCGCTGGCCTCAGACAGCTCAGGATCGCTGAGACGGAGAAGTACGCCCACGTCACGTTCTTCTTCAACAGTCAGGTGGAGGAGCCTGAGTCGGGGGAGTACAGGATTCTTGTGCCCAGCCCCAAGGTGGCCAGCTACGAGGAGAAGCCGGAGATGAGCGCACAGGAGATCACGGAGAGGCTGGTACCGGAGATCAGCCGCAGTTTCTACGACTTCATTCTGGTGAACTACGCCAACGGCGACCTGGTGGGCCACTCAGCAAACCTTCAGGCGGGGATCAAGGCGTGCGAGGTGGTGGACAGGTGCCTGGGCAGGGTCGTGGACGCCGGGCTGAGCAGCGGCTACACGCTGCTCGTGACAGGTGACCACGGGAACATAGAGACGATGTTCTACCCGGATGGGTCGCCCAACCCCAGCCACGGCACCAACCCGGTGCCCTTCATCTTGATTAGCGGAGAGAAGGCGCTGCAGGAGGCCAGGCTGAGGAGCGGGGAGGGCCTGAGCTGCGTCGCCCCGACGGTGCTGAGCCTCATGGGGCTCGCGAAACCACCCGATATGACGGCCCAGAGCCTGCTCGACTAGAAGATTTTATACGAACAGGACACCATTTTCTCCGCATTACCAGAGGAATCCATCCAGAGACACCAGAAACGACCAGTGAACAGAGATGATCAGGGAGAAGGGCTTCGACACCGGGAGATACCTGTCCGCCCAGGTGCGGCGCATCATGGAGCGGGTGGACCAGTACGACAAGCTGTACCTGGAGTTCGGCGGCAAGCTCAGGTACGACCACCACGCGTCTAGGGTGCTGCCAGGCTTCGAGCTGGACACCAAGGTGCAGATGCTGCGGAAGCTTGGGGACCAAGCGGAGATAGTGGACTGCATCAGCGCCAAGGACATAGAGCGGAGGAAGGTGCGACGCGACTTCGGGCTCACATACGAGGACCAGATCATCAAGGACATCGGCGACCTCCGCGAGCTGAGCCTGGATGTCTCCGCCGTCGTAATCAACAGGTACGAGGGGGAGCACGCCGCCGACAAGTTCAGGCAACGGCTTGAGAACAGGGGCATCAGGGTCTACGTCCACAGCGAGATCGAGGGCTACCTAACGGACGTGGACAGGGTGGTGAGCGAGGAAGGCTACGGGAGGCCCGAGCACGTGGAGACGTCGGGGAGGATCGTTGTGGTGACGGCACCCGGCCCGGGGAGCGGCAAGATGAGCTTCTGCATGGGCCAGGTCTACCGGGACAGGAGGCGCGGCGTCATGAGCGGGTTCGCCAAGTTCGAGACCTTCCCCATCTGGAACCTGCCCCTGGACCACCCCGTGAACGTCGCCTACGAGGCGGCCACCGCAGACATGGGCGACTATAACTGCGTGGACCCGTGGCACAGGGAAGCATACGGGGTCGAGGCCGTCAACTACAACAGGGACGTCGAGAACTTCGCTATAATGCGAAGGATCATCGAGAGGCTGTCGGGGCCCGGCGACCCCATGGCGGAGATCAGGAGCCCCACCGACATGGGTGTCAACATGGCCCGGGAGGGCATAGTGGACGACGGGGCGTGCAGGGAGGCCGCCGGGGAGGAGATCGTGCGCCGCTTCTACCAGTACAGGAGGGAGTTCGTGGAGGGCCTCACCACCTACGACACCCTGGAGAGGATGGACGCTATTATGGCGAAGGCGGGGGTGAAGCCCGGGGACAGGGAGGTGGCCGGGGCCGCCAATGCGGCCATGGACGAGGCCGCGACGGACCCCTCCAAGGGCTACAGGGGCGTCCACTCGGGAGCGGCCATCGAGGTGTGGTCCGGGGAGGGGAAGCTGATCCTAACGGGGAAGCGCTCGCCTCTGCTCCACGCCGAGTCGGCGGCCCTCCTCAACGCCGTGAAGAGCCTGGGGGGGATACCCGACGAGATCAACGTGCTGTCCCCTGTCATAATAGAGTCCATTGTGGGGCTGAAGAGGAGCCTGGGGCTGGACGAGTCCCTGGACGTGAAGGAGGTACTGGACGCGTTGGCTGTGAGCGCGGTCTTCAACCCCAACGCCGCGGAGTGCATCAAGGCGCTGCCCCAACTCAGGGGCTGCGAGATGCACTCCACCCACCTGATGGATGGGGGCTGCGAGACACCGTTGAAGGAGCTGGGGCTTAACATCACCACGGATGCCAGGCTCCCCATCAACAACGCCTGACGTTTTCACCTCGGCCCACCCTGATTCGCCGGCGGTGACCCGTGCTGCAGAGCCGCCGCCGTACGAAAACGACTGTTATTCGCTGCTCCTGCAGCTTTTATCTGGTCCCAGCCTTCAGTCAGTTATCCATAGAATCGTTTATAGACTACTACTTTGAGATGTGGGTGTATTATCGGCAGGTCATCGGCTTGACTAAGTACATTTTTGTGACGGGGGGCGTGTTGAGCGGCCTGGGTAAGGGGCTGGTCACTTGCAGCGTGGGGAAGATGCTTGAGGTACGCGGCGTCAGTGTGACCGCGATGAAGTGCGACCCGTACCTGAACGTGGACGCGGGCACCATGAATCCCTACATCCACGGGGAGGTCTTCGTGCTGGACGACGGCTACGAGGCCGACATGGACCTGGGGACCTACGAGAGGTTCCTGCACGGCGAGTTCACGGGGCTCAACAACGTCACCAGCGGCCAGGTCTACCAGGAGGTCGTAAGGAAGGAGAGGGAAGGCGGCTACCTGGGCCACTGTGTCCAGATCATCCCGCACGTGACGGACGAGATCAAGCGCAGGATCAGGCTGGCCGCGTCCAAGAGCAAGGTGGACGTGCTGCTGGTGGAGTGCGGTGGCACGGTGGGAGACATCGAGGGCCTGCCCTTCTTGGAGGCGTTCAGGCAGATGAGGAACGAGGAGAGGCGCGGAGACACGCTGCTGGTCCACGTGACGCTGGTGCCTGTGCTGGAGGCGGTGGGGGAGCCCAAGACCAAGCCAACTCAGCACAGCGTCAAGGAGCTGCGCGCCATAGGGCTGCAGCCGGACGTGATAGTGGCGCGCATCGAGAAGGGGAGGCTGGACAAGGCCCCTAGGAGCAAGATCGCCCTGTACTGCAGCGTTGAGGAGCGCGCCGTGTTCAGCAGCGTCAACGTTCCGACCCTCTACGAGCTTCCCCTTGAGCTGGAGAGGCAGGGCATGGGGGACGTGGTCTGCGAGTACCTGGGGCTGAAGGAATGCAAGCCGGACTGGGACGCGTGGAGGCGCATGGTGGAGCTCTACAAGAGACCCAAGGACGTCGTGAGGGTCGCCATGTGCGGCAAGTACGCGGAGCTGGCCGACTGCTACGTGAGCGTCAACGAGGCCCTGCGCCACGCCGCCGCCAAGGCCGGGTGCAGGGTCCAGATAGACTGGATCGAGACCGAGGTCTTCGAGGAGGACCTAAAGAAGACCGGCATACTGGACGGGTACGACGGGGTCCTCGTACCCGGCGGCTTCGGGCAGAGGGGCGCCGAGGGCAAGATCATAGCCATCAACTACTGCAGGACCCATGATAAGCCGTTCCTGGGCATCTGCTACGGGTTCCAGCTGGCCACCGTGGAGTTCGCCAGGAACGTGGTCGGGTTGGAGGGCGCCGCCAGCACCGAGTGCGTCCCCGAGACGCCGCACCCGGTCATAGACCTGCTTCCCGAGCAGAAGGGGCTGAAGGAGCTGGGGGGCACCATGAGGCTGGGCGCTAACCCGGTGGTGCTCCAGGAGGGCAGCCTACCCCACAGGCTCTACGGCTCTACGGAGATTCGTGAGAGGCATAGGCACAGGTGGGAGGTGAACCCCGAGTACTGGGCCAGGCTGGAGGCCGCGGGGGCAGTGTTCCCCGGGTGGAGCAAGGGGAAGAAGCTGAAGGAGCTTCTCTGGCTGCCGGACCGCTACTTCTTCCTGGGCACCCAGTTCCACCCCGAGTTTAAGAGCAGGCCCTGGGCGCCGAGCCCGCCCTACTACGGGTTCGTGAAAGCCGCCTACGACAAGAAGCTGGGCAAACCCACGCACGAGTACTGATCTTGGGCCGTCTCCTCCGCTGTGTGGATAAGCTACTTTAAGCCATCCATGATCTGTTTAGCCCAGCTGGCGGCTCGTTCAAGCTCGCCCTCCTTCAGTGGGCCCTTCCTGCCATTGACGCTGAACCCCTCCGGCTCTACGACCAGGCTACACCCGTTGGCCTTGAGGCTGTCGGCGATCCTGGCGGCGGCGTAGTCGAAAATCTTGGCGAACCAGTTCGTTATCCTCGTGTCGAAGGCGGCGGCCTTCTTCCCTTTAAGCGCAGGCCCCGCCCCGTCTATGAAGCTCTGGACCGCTGGGGTGGGCCGGCCGCCGTGGATGGGGGAGCCCACTATGATGAGGTCGAAGTCCTCAATCTTGGGCGCACCCGTTTCACCTGCACGGATAACCGTCACATCGCCGGCTAAACCCTCTCCGATGGCTTTGGCGATCTTCTCCGTGTTGCCATACACAGAATCGTAGACGATTAACGCCTTCATATCCTTCTCAGGTACCATATCATACTATTAGAGATAAATGTTGAACCGGATGGGCTGGTTCTCCTCCGCTTGGCTTTAGGGCCTGGCCTCAGGCAATTCCGATGCCTTGTCCGTCCCTAGCATACACGTCAACGCGCTACATGTGTATCGAGGGCCAGCTATGATGGTTAAGATAATGGGAGGACGCCGAGCTCGCCCTACCCTGGATTCATGAAGACATCCTATAAAAGAAGCTGGGGAAACCAGGGGCCCGCGTTTATTTCATCTCTACTATTCCCAATATTACTTTGAGTTTCTTGAAGGTTGGGCGATTTTCATCTCATCGATTTCTTCTACAATAGATTCGTTTTTAGATCCTGGCTCGTAGTTAGACGGCAGTTCAAGGGGGATCAGCGTGGATTCAACGGTCAACAGTATTTCATCGCCAGACCCAGATACATCTAACTCCGTGTTCGGGATCTCGTAGAAATCGACGAATTTCTTGGGCAGAATAAATCACGATATGGTTATTTAGGACACATCATCGACATTCCATATTTTGCAGGGGCACGTGATACTCGAATGTTACAACTTGCTGATGTTTGTGCTTATTCGGTTTTTAGATATTTTGAAAAGAATGATCATACATATTTCGATAGAATTTTACCTAGTTTTGATAAAGTTGCCCCTGATGAAGGTCCCGATGGTCTTAAACACTTTATAGAAGAAGATTGTTCATGTGTTGCTTGTGAGTGGCATAAAAATCGATAATATCTATGGTATTTTTATAAATTAAAATCTCATTTAAAATATAATGATATTTAGGTGTAGAACACGGAGGGATTAACCATGCTCTAGGTGAGTACTTAACATGGATAGAGCAAATAGCGCCATCGTCGAGTTCCTTGAGGAGGTCTACGACGGCCCCAAGCACCAGTACACCTGGTTCATCGGCAATGCACCTGACTCGGGGTTACTTGGGACGGTGAGAAGCCTCAGTGCAGAAGAGGCTTCAACCCCCGTCGTCGAGGGTGGGACCACGGTGGCCGCCCACGTCGGACACCTGAGATGGACCCTGCAGAAGGCGAACTCGTTCATGAGAGGCGAGAACCCCACGTACGACTGGTCCGAGAGCTGGTCTGTGAGGCTCGTCGACCCAGAGGAGTGGGCCTCGCTCACCGGGTCGCTGGAAGCCGAGTTCAAGGCGCTTGTCCAATCGTTGGGCTCGGGGTTCACTTGGAACTCGGACGAGCAGTATAAGGAGGTCCTCGCCCTGATACCCCACGCATCCTACCACCTGGGGGCCATC
>DASWLJ010000312.1:0-8435 GCA_036396185.1 Bathyarchaeia archaeon
GGCGAGGGCGAGACCAGCATGATGCTGCGCGTGGACCCCGGCCTCGTGGACATGAGCAGGGCCAGGGGCGTGGTCCCCGACCTGCCCAGCCATGTAGAGGTGAAGTGGACCTTCGACGAGCTGACCCCCTACGGAGCCACAGGCGACCCGAGCAAGGCCACCCCCGAGAAGGGGAGACTCATGCACGACGCCCTGGTGAAGCTCCTGGTGGAGTTCCTGAAGAAGATGGACGAGAAGAACTGGGAGACCTAGCTTCGCCTCTTCCGCTCCGCCGTTCAACCCTGCCTGCCCAGGGTCTCCCTTATGGCGAAGAGGGCCAGGGACGCGCCCACGACCAGTAGGCCCGCGCTCAGCGTGAAGAGCGCCCCCGCGCCCAGGACGCTCGTCACCACGCCCGCCACGGCCGGGCCCGCGAAGGTCCCAAGGTCCCTCATGAGCCTGTAGAACCCGAACGCCTTACCCCGGGTCTCCACGGTGGATACGTCGGCGACAACGGCGCTGGCCACCGGGTGGAAGAAGCCTGCCCCCAGCCCCAGGGAGAGGCTGGCGGCCACAAGGACAGCCTGCGAAGATGAGAGGGCGAGGGCGACGAAGCTTAAGGCGGCCACAGCCATCCCCAGGGCGAGGGGCACCCTCCTGCCGACGCGGTCCGACACGGGGCCCGCCGCAAGCGATCCAACGGCGGTGCAGCCGGAGAGCCCCATGAACAGCAGCGGCAGGAACCCCTCAGGCACCTTGACCGTCAGCGTCGTGTAAAGCGGGATCACCGTCAGGAACAGGCTGTGGGTGTACATGAAGAGGAAGGCGCTGTACATGGCCGTCAGGTACTCCCTGCTCAGTATGCCTCTCAGGCCCCTCAGGTCCAGTAGCCTGGCGTTCTCGCCGCCCACCAGCGTCTCCCTCACCAGCAGCACACACGCCAAGAAGGACGCGAAGCTGAACGCGGCGGCGATCCCGAAGACGGACCGGACGCCGAGGCTGGCCATCAGGGGCCCAGAGAGCCATGTGCCTAAAAGGATTGAGAAACTGTTGATGCCCTCGTAGATGCCGAGTACCAGAGCCCTCCTCGCGGGCCCGGCCACCTCCACCATGCTGGTCATGATGGCCAGGAAGAAGAATGCCTGCCCGAGGCCGTACAGGATAAAGGCCGCCACGAGATGCGACGTGTCCCGGGCCAGGGTGATCACCAGGATGCTGAGGGAGACGCTAACGGCGCCAAAGGCGGCCATCCTCTTCCTGCCGTACCTGTCAGACATGAAGCCGCTTACAGGCCCCAAGCCGGCCTTCACGAGGCCGATGGTGGACACCAGCGCCCCCACGAGCAGATAGGACGCGCCGACGAAGCTGGACGTGTATAGGGAAAGTAGCGGCTGGATGAGGCCGTAGCCCACGAACATGGTTGAGAGGGCCGCAGCGTACCTCAGCAACTGAAACAGGAACGCCCTGTCCTCGCCGTCCATCCCTTGAACCTCATCAATAGTCAACGAAACGCGGAAAAGGGTTTCCCCCAAACACGGCCTGGCTCAACGCGGAGGTCGCCTCCTTCGGTACACTATTATCTACCCCACCCGTCATTCAACGTGTTCTGAGGGTGTAGATATGGGCGAGGAAGCGATGAGGTGGGACCTGTCGCAGCTAGTAGACGGCGCGTCACCTGACCTGGTGAAGGGCAGGCTCAGCGAGATGGTCGAGGAGGCGGGGAGGATTAGGGAGCGGTACCTCGGCAAGATCAGGGCTCTGGACGCCGGCGGCCTGCTGCGGTTCATCGAGGAGATGGAGGCCTTCACCCTACGGTACGAGGGCGCGGCCACGTACTGCCGCCTGATGTACTCGGCTGACTCCACGGATGATACAGCGAAGCAGCTCAACGACGCCGTGAGGACCGCGGCGTCCAAGGTGGGTCAGGCGCTGGCCTTCACCGAGGTGGAGCTTGGGAGGCTTCTGGAGGCGAACCCGGGCATGGTCGATGACCCTGCCCTGGGCGAGTACAGGCACATGCTTGAGAGGCGGCTGAGGGGCGTCCCCCACCTGCTCACGGAGACCGAGGAGCGGTTGGTAATAGCCAAGGACAGGAACGGGATAAGCGCTTGGAGCCAGCTGCAGGGAGACTGGCTGAGCACCAGGGTGTTCACAGTCGAGGTGGACGGCATCGAGAAGACGATGCCATACGGCGAGGTCATAGCCCTCTATCAGAGCGCTGACAGGAGCACCAGGATAAGGGCCAACAGCGTGGTCTACCGTGAGCTGGGTAAGGACGAACTACTCTGGTCCAGCGCGTTACGGTCGGTGTGCAGCGACCACGCCCAGATGTGTGAGCTGAGGAAGTACCCCTCGGCCATGACCCAGAGCCTCATCGACAACGACGTGGACCAGGAGACCGTGGACAGCCTAATGAAGACCATCGATAAGGGTGTCGGCGTCTACCGCAGGTACCTCAGACTCAAGGCGAGACTCATGGGGCTCCCCAAGCTGGGCAACTGGGACATAGTGGCGCCTCTGCCAAACGCCCCAGAGAAGGATTACACGTGGGACGAGTCCCGGAGCCTCGTAGAGAAGGCCTACACAGGCTTCGACGGGGAGCTGGGCGCATGGATCAGGGAGATGTACAGCCGCCGCCACATCGACGGGGAGCCCAGGAAGGGGAAAACGTCCGGGGCATTCTGCTCCACGTGGCTCAGCGGCAGGAGCGCCTACATACTGCAGAGCTTCAACGGCAAGGTGGGGGACGTGTACACCCAGGCCCACGAGCTGGGCCACGCGGTCCACGCGTACCTGGGCTCGAGGCACCAGAGGCCAAGTAACTACGAGATAGGGAGCTGCATAGCCGAGTGCGGAAGCACCTTCGGGGAGCTGCTTCTGACGGACCTGCTCCTCGAGAGAGCGAGGACCGTGGCTGAGAGGCAGGCGATACTGGCCAACGTGTTGGACGAGTTCGGTATGGCCGCGTTCCAGGTCTCGGCCCGGGTCTGGTTCGAGCAGAGCATGTACGACGCCATCAAGGCGGGGGCCCTCCTGGACGGGGACACCGCGGCCAAACTGTGGATAGAGGCCAGGGACAGGGTCTACGGCGACGCCGTAGAGTGGCTCCCCGAGATGCGGTGGGAGTGGACCATGAAGGCCCACTACTACATACCCAACTACAGGTTCTACAACTACCCCTACGTCTTCGCCCAGCTCTTCGTCTTCGCCCTCTACAGGCTCTACAAGGAGCAGGGCAGGGGGTTCGCCCCCAAGCTGAAGGCGCTCCTCTCGGCGGGCTCCAGCAGGAGCCCCATGGAGCTGGGTAGGGAGCTGGGCTTCGACGTGTCCAAGGAGGAGTTCTGGGCCAAGGGCGTCAAGCAGGCCGAGGAGTTCATCGACATGCTTGAGGCTACCCTCAAGTAGCCTCCCCGAGGAGCAGCTATAGGGTAGCCGACGCCTCACCCTATGGGTGGTTCTTCGTGAACTGCTCCTCCTGCGTGGGCTCCTTGAAGTACCTGTGGAACGCCGCCGGCAGGTCCCTGTAGTCCACTTGGGCGCAGACCCCGGACAGGTCCACCGAGTTGTAAGTGTCCCAGAACAGCGTCACCTTGTCCTGCTCGCCGCGCCTCCTCAGCCAGTCCAGGCCGCCTCCCAGAGCCTTACCCGTGTAGGTGGGGTCCACAGGTATTCCTTCAAGCTCCTTCATGTCCCGCACCGCGTTGAACCCGATCTCGGTGAGGTGGGCGTAGCCCGCCCCCAGGTAGTCCGTCAGCATGGTGACGTCGCTTTCGGTGCAGCCGACCTCGGGAACATTGGGGTCATACTTCCTCATGTAGTCGCAGAGGCTCCGCACCATGCCGGCCAGCGCCTTGGCGTTCACCATCCAGGGCATGCCGACCCTCACGGCGAGGACCCTGCTCTTGATCCTGAGCAGCCTGCACCCCAGCTCCAGGCCCGCCGTGGTGCCGAGGGAGCCCGCTGCTGCGACTATGTAGTCCGGCTCAGGGACGACGCCTTCATCGATCTGCTTCCTCAACTCGTACACAGCGTTCACGAAGCCCAGGTTCCCCACGGGGCTGCTTGCGCCACCCGGCACATAATAGGGCCTGTCGCCCCTGAGCGCCGCCTTAAGGTACTCGGAGCAGAGCAGAATCACCTCGCCGGCGAGGCCGCCCGTGTACTTGACCTCGACGCCGTAGTGGTGGTCCAGCAGCAGGTTCCTCCTCAGGTACTCCGCGTTTGGCTGGTGGAACATCACGCCCATCACTCTGAAGCCCTGCTCCCCTCCGTGGATGCCGGTGGCCAGCACCTGGTTTGAGCCCGTGGCGCCCACCGTTATGAGCAGCCTCCGGTTCTTCGCCTTGGCGTCAGCCAGGACGTACTCCAGCTTCCTGACCTTGTTGCCTCCGTAGACCGGGTGGCAGCAGTCGTCCCTCTTGATGTAGAGCTCCGGGAACCCGTGGGCCCTCCCCATCTCCTCCAGCTTCTCTACCCTCGAAGGGAAGTTGCCGAGTTTAACCCACGGTATCTTCCCCAGGCCCGGGTAACGCTCGTTGATTACTGGAGCCAACTCGACCGACTAAAGATACGGCTCATGGTTAGATAACACCTGTGAGGAGGCTAGTGTGAGCCCAGGATCTCCTCGGACTTCTTGCGGCACTCGTCTAGAACCTTCTCAAGGTGCTCGGACTTGACGTGGCTTAGAGCCTTGTCCAAGTACGGGACCGCGTCTGCGAACTTCTTCTTACCGAACAGCGTCAGCCCCATCATCTGGTTGGCCAGGGCGTTCTCCGGGTCCTCGGCCAAGGCCAACTGAAAGAAGAGCTCGGCGTCGTTCAGCATACCGCGGTTGTACTCGGCCTGCCCCCTCAGTATGTAGGACACGGGCGATGGCTTGAGCTTCAGCGCCTCGTCTATAGCCTTCACGGCGTCAAGGATCTTGCCCAGCCTGAGGAGGTAGGTTCCCTTGAGCTGCCAGTTCAAGGCGTTGCCGCCGTCCAGTGATAGGGACCGCTGGATGGATTTCATCGCCCCCTTGTAGTCCTTCAGGCTGGCCAGCGCTTGGGAGTGTAGGCTCCACATCTCGGCGTTCTCAGGGTCCTCCCCGAGGGCTCCTTTGAGGAGGTCGGCTGCCTTCTGTGCCTCGGAGGCATGAATTAGGTTGACGGCCTCTCTGATTGCTTCACGGGAGCCCATATTTTCCGAGACCATGGTACCTACTACATGTCTGACCAGTTAAGAGTTTTCGCCACCTTCAGTGAACCCCACAACCCTCGGGTTCGCTACATTTAACTAGGCTCCACCCGAGGGATGTTCATGGTTTCAGATTACTCGCCGTGCGGCATTGTTTGCGACGACTGCCCATGGTTCAGGGGAGAGAAGGAGCCCCGGTGCCCGGGTTGCCACAAGGTGGAGGGCAAACCCTTCTGGGGTGGCTGCGAAACTTACCGGTGCGCAGAGAGCCGCGACGTGGAGCACTGCGGAGAGTGCGGGGAGTTCCCTTGCAGCGGCTTCATGGAGAGGTTCGACCCCAGGGAGGGGCCCGTGAACGCGGTTATCAGGGCGGGTCTCCTCGCATACAGGAGCCGCCACGGGGACGACGAGGCCGTGGAGCTCACACGGAAGACCACTAAAGGCCACTAGGTCTTGGGTTTAACCCGTCGTATTCAAGTTGAGGGAAGAGGATAGCCTAGTCCTTCCTCTCCAAGAGCTTGGACTCGTCCCGGAGAAGCAGCGAGTAGAGCGCCGCGGAGACCAGTGTCAGGGCTCCACCTAGGTACACGGGCGAGTCCAGGCTCACCTGCTCCATCATGGCGCCGCCCAGGACTGGGGCGATTATACCGCCGCCGTTCATGGAGATCATGTGCATGCTGTTGGCCGTGGACTTCTCGTCATCGCTTATGCTCCTCATGAAGACGCTGGTCAGCAGCGGGTCGGACATGAACCGCGTGCCGCTCCTGAGGATGAACAGTATAGTCAACACCCCAACGCCGGGGGACAAGGGCATCAGCATCATGAACACGGCTGATAGGGCGACGCCCAGCGTTATACTTCGTAGCCCCCCGACGCGTCGAGCTATCCCGGCTGCCACGCCCTTGGACAGCGCCATGACAAGGTTGGATACGAAGAACATGGTGCCGAGGGCCGCGGATTCTACCCCGAACTTCCTGTTCAAGTAGTATGGGAAGAGGCTGAACAGCAGCCCCCCAGCGATGTTGGCCAGGAGCCCGATGCCGCATATCTTCAGCACCACCCACCTGGACTTGAGGACGAAGCTGAATCCCTTGGAGAGGGTCTCGCTTATGCCCAGGGCGGACATGTAGTAGCACACGCTCTGGGCGACGAACAGCGACGCCGCGGCTATCATCGTCACCCTGTAGGCTTCGATAAGCGTGAGCCCCACGGAGTCGGCCAGGTATGGCGGGATGAAGCCGCCGAGGCTACCCAGACTCATGGCCGCGAGGTTCAGCAAGCCGTAGAGACCGAAGGCCCTGTCCATGTCGTGGCCATCGAAGAAGGATGAGTACAGGGGCGTGTACACGGTGGCGGCCGCGTTGCACACGCCTATAAGCAGGAACGACAGGGCGAACATCTCGGCCGAGTCGGCCACGAAGAAAACGATCATGCTCAATAGGACGGCCGCTGTGCCGATGACGATCATGGGCCTCTTTCCGATCCTGTCGGCCAGCACACCCGCCGGGATCATTAACACGGTGGAGCTGAGCGGGTTCATCATGAAGATGACGCCGAGGCCCTGCGCGTCGAACCCCAGGGCCGCGATGTACAGCATCATCACGGCGTTGAACACGCCGTTGGAGACGCCGTTCATGAGGCCGCCTGCGAGGAAGTACCTGGCGTTGGCGTTCAGCTTCGACGGTATAACATCGTCGATGAGGCTCAGCCCCGTCTTCTGGATCGCGTTGAATAAACCTGGGGAGCCGCCTGTCTTCACCGAGACCCTCCTAGCTGTACGGGACGAACCTACGGTAGAACTCGAGGACGCGGCCAAGAGCCTCGTCCATTGATACTTCGCGGCCCTCCTCGGCTCGGATGACCGCCTTCAGCGTCTGGAGGCGTTCGAGGTTCGACTCACTTATCTTGTCTTCAACCATGTTTCATCGAGCCAAGCTCAAAGGCTGAGCTTATAAAGCGGACTCAAGTGTCATAATCGTCTGAAATAATCACCGGAAGTGGTCACAAGTTGTGAGTATGCCAAGTGCTTTACCTTTAAAAAGGCAGAGACTTTGGTAGACTCAAGTGAACCGAAGTGGGCGAAGTCTACGTGAACAGGAGGACGGCCAGACTCGACACGGTCCAGGGCGACCTTGTGGTGGAGGACGGGGCCGTCGAGGCGGCGAGCCCGGGCGGCGTAAAGGTTGAGGGTGTCGTCCACTGCAGAGGCTACGCAGAGTTCATAGGCGGCCTGACGGCTCGCCAGGTCGTCTCGGTTAAGGGGGACGTCAGGGTGAGGGGCTCCCTTAAATCGGACCTCGTCGAAGTGAAGAGGGGCGACCTCGAGGTTGACGGCGAGACGGGCGCGAAGACCCTGCGGGTGTCAAGGAAACTCGTTGCCTCGGACAACTTGACGTCGGAGGACGTGGACGTGGGAGGAGCCATGGACGCCCGGGGGGACGTGAAGGCCCGCCGCGTCCACGTGGGGGGCAGCCTCAGGGTCAGCGGCACCGCAGACATCTACGCCATCGACGTGGGGGGCTCGGTCACAGTTGAGGGCGGAACCAGGGCCAGCACCATCAAGGTGGGGGGCACATTCAAGGGGGAGGGCCCCGTGGAGGCCGAGGACGTGGACGTGGGGGGCGTATTCAAGGCCGAGGACACGGTCAGCATACGCAGCATGGACGTGGGAGGCACAGTCCACCTGTCTGGGGGAGCCGTCGAGAGGACCATAGACGTGGGCGGGACCATGAAATCCGATGAGCCCCTCGAGTTCGGAGATATAGACGTGGGGGGCACAGTCAAGCTGGCGGGTGGGAAGGGCCGAGACATACAGGTCGGCGGCACCCTGGAGAGCGACGGGGACCTGGAGTTCGACCGTATCCAAGTTGGGGGGACTGTGAAGATCGACGGGGACGCCCGCGGACGCGAGGTGGAGGTGGGCGGCACCCTGAAGTCGGAGGGGAGCCTGACCCTCACTGAGCGCCTGAAGGTCGGTGGCAAGGTCTACGTGAGCCGCGACCTAGAAGCGGGGGAGATGAGGGTGGGAGGACGGATCGAGGCGTACACCGTCCGGGCCCAGAAGTTCATCGAGACGACCGACCTCAGAACCAGGCGCGGGGCCAAGGCCGTGAGGATCGAGATAGGCAAACGGGGCGAGGCTGAGGGGCCCCTCGTGGGGCAGGTGATCATAGTCAAGGACCGCAGCAGGGTGGAGGACATCCACGGCGACGACGTACAGATAAGGAGCGGCTGCAGAGCAGGCGCCGTCTACGGCAGGGTGGTGCGCATCGAGAGCGGCT
>DASWLJ010000313.1:0-3423 GCA_036396185.1 Bathyarchaeia archaeon
AGCCTCTGGAACGTGGCCTGGGGCAAAATCCAGAGCTCCTCCCACAGGCTCCAGACGTAGACGTCCTGGGCGGCCCCGCCCTGGCTGAGCCGCACCATCCACCTCGCCTTCCTCCCGGTCACGGGCTGGGCGGCGGAGACCCCCGCCTTCTCGGGGGCAGCCTGCTGCTGCGGGGCCGCCGCCTGGCCGGCTAGGGGTTTCCCACATTTTCCACAGTGCGTGTTCGTCGGGGGGTTCCGGTGCCCGCACGCTGGGCAGGTCCTCATGGCGGGCTCCATTTTGGAGCCGCACTTCCCGCAGTACGTGTTGTCGGGCGGGTTCACGTGCCCGCATTTTCTGCATATGTTGCCCTGGGCCACGGGTTTAGGCGCCTCGGGCTTGGGCTTGACCTGTGGCGCCGCCGGCGTCGGCGGCTTCTGGGTGGGCGTGGACGTGTCCGCCTGGGCTATGATCTTGATAATCTGCTCGGCCCAGTCCTGCACGACGGGGCCCTCCATGGGCTTCACGTTGGCTTTGACCCGCAGCTTCTCGGCCACCCGCAGAATGACCTGCACAGGGTACCTTATGTCCTGTGGGGCCGAGACGACGTGCTGTGTGGCCACCAGCGTCCTGTCGCCCATGGGCACCACCTGGCACCTGGTGTTGTGGTTCTCCTCCTCGTCCCCCACCGTGACCTCGAACCTGGCGAACGCGTCGGCCTTGAGGTTAGAATCTATGCCCTGTATGGTCTTGGCGTCCGGGACCTTCCTCACCAGCTCCCTCAGGGCCTTATCCCTGTTCAGGGCGTCCACGAGGGGGCTCCACCCCTTCTTACTCCTCTGGACCTCAGGGGCCTTCATCTGCTTGTTGTATGGGAGCCACACCATGTCCTTGCTGAGGAAACCCCTGATCTCCTTAACGTAGATGCTCCCCGGGGCCGGAGACGGCACCATGGCCCCCATGTAACACTTCATGGGCTCGTGGTGGATGGTCCCCGCTGGGCCGTGGGTCGTGTACTCCATGACCGCCGTGTAGGAGTAGAGGGTCACGCCGCCCTGCATCCTGATGACGTGGGTGAGCCCGTAGAAGCCTCCTCCCTTGAACTCGCTGATCCTGCCGTACTCGTGGGTCAGGGGCCCAGACAGGAGCCCCTCCAGGCCCTTGGCGTAGCCGTCGCTCAGAGCCTGTATGCACCTGTCCCTCGACGTGTACGATGCGCTCACCTGGACCAGCCCTAACCCTCATGATAACATGCAGTGCGCCTAAAAAAGATGTGATCAGGGCCCAGACTTGCTGCGGAGCGATTTGATGGTGCCGGAGACGCGGTCCACCTGGACGACGGCTGGTTGGCCGAGAAGCTCCGCGACGCGTGCCAGCGCGGCCCTCGTCTGCGTGACGTGGTCGTGGCTGCACCTCATGATCCCTGTGGACGCCTCAGGGTCGTACTCGATGAGCTTCAGGTTCGCCTCGCTGAGGCCCTTCACCCCGTAGAGTAGCCTGAAGCCTGAGACGATTGCGTCCCACAGCTGCTCCTCGGACGCTCCGCGGCCGTATAGGACCCTGAAGCCGAGGTACCTTCTCCGGGTGTTCCTGACGGGCACAGGTGAATAGAGGCGGGGTGAGGGTTAATTTGGTTAGTGGTCCACGCGGACGGCTCTGCCGCTCAGGTCCATCTTGGTGGCCCCGAACTCGCCCCGTACCTCCCTCAGCATAGCCGTGTCGAAGACTGGGCCGTCCTTGCAGACCCTGTAGGGCCCCACGGCGCATGCGCCGCACAGCCCCGAGGCGCACTTTATGAACCTCTCCATGCTCGCCTGAACGGGGAGCCCCATGGCCTCGGCGTCTCGGAAGACCCGGGCCATCATGAGCTCTGGTCCACACGTGTAGACGTGGTCGAAGCCGCCCCTCTCCATAAGCTTGGCCGCGCAACCTGACGCGTAGCCGCTGTACCCCATGGAGCCGTCGTCCGTGGACACCACAAGCCCGTCGCCCAGCATCTTCCTGTACCTTTCCATGAATACGAGCTGGTCCGAGCTCCTCGCCCCCAAGACGAAGGTGGGCTTGACGCCCCTGGACAGCATCTCCTTCACCAGGGGCGCCAGGGACGCGGCCCCCGAGCCGCCGGCCACCATCAGCGGGCTGCGGCCCTCCGCCCTGTACCCGTTGCCGAAGGGGCCCCTCACGCCGAGGCCGTCTCCCGGCTCCAGGCCGCTGAGCGCCTCCGTCGCCTCACCCACGGCCCTGACGGTTATGGATGACCGGCCGCCCTCGTCGATCGTGCTCAGGGACATGGGCACCTCGTCCAGGCCCGGTATCCAAGCCATGATGTACTGGCCGGGCCTCGCCTCAACGGCCCAAGGGTCACTGAACCAGAGGCTTGTGAAGTCCTTACACTCTGATACTACATCTGTCAACCTTACTCTGCGTATCTCTTCCAGCGTCGTGGGCAAGCCCCACCACCTCCTCGACTCTGCTGAACCCGTTCTCGGCCATGTAGGCCCTCAAGCCCTTAGCTATCTCACCGTAGACCTCGAAGCCGTGAGTCATCACGGCTGTCCCCACCTCGACCGCTGAGGCCCCAGCCAGCAGGTACTCCACGGCGTCCGTCCACGTCGCTATGCCACCGCAGCCTATGACGGGTATCTCCACGGCCTGACTCACCTCCCAGACGCACCGCAGGGCCACGGGCTTCACGGCGGGCCCGGAGAGGCCGCCCGTCGTGTTGGTGAGCACGGGCCTCCTGAAGTTGACGTCTATGGCGATGCCCATCAGCGTGTTCACAGCCGTGATGGCGTCCGCTCCGCCCCACTCGGCGGCCTTGGCCACGGTCTTGATGTTGGTGACGTTGGGGCTCAGCTTGACGAAGACGGGCAGCCTGGTCTCGTTCTTCACGGCCGCGGTCACCCTCTCCAGATTGCCGGCATCCGCTGCCAGCATGCCCATCTCGTCGGCCACGTTGGGGCAGCTGGCGTTGAGCTCCAGCGCGTCGGCGCCTGCTTCCGTGAGCTTGCGCGCCACATCAGCGAACTCCTGGACGCTTCCGCCGAAGAAACTGGCCACCGTGGGTACCCCCATCTCCTTGAGCGCCTTGATCTCCTCCACGTAGTAGTCGGCGCCCGGGTTGGGGAGCCCCATCGCGTTCAGAGCCCCGCAGCTCACCCGCACAAGCGTCGGGTTCTGGTGGCCCGTCCTGGGCACAGGCCCGACGCTCTTGGTGACGACGCCGCCCGCCCCTGAGTCGTAGACCCGCTTCAGGATGGGTGGGCTCATGCCGAGGACGCCCGCCGCGTTCATCACGGGGTTCCTGAGCCGAAGCCCCGCTACGTCTACGGCTAAGCTTAATTTGGACAAGTCTCCCCTACGTACTCAGTCAGCCCGATTATAAATGTTCGGTGAACACAGTTTGAAGGCCATAATCGTTGAGAATATAGCGGGGTTGTTCGC
>DASWLJ010000314.1:0-5274 GCA_036396185.1 Bathyarchaeia archaeon
AGGATGAAGAAGGGGAACTCGAAGTCCATCTTGTCGCCCTTGCTCAGGCTCTCAAGCAGCTTCGAGTTCTTGATCTCCTTTAGCCTCGACATCATTCCGTGTTACTCACCTTCTTCTTGATCTGAGCCTCGACGCCCTGACCCAGCTTCGTGAGCGCCATCCTCTTGAGCTTCGAGTGAGCCTGCTCTATGCCCACGCCTTGAACGTACAGCAGGTTCTCCAGAACATCGTCGTACTCCAGAATACCGAGGGCTATCATGTACTCCAGGATCTCCGCCCTCATGTAGAGCTCATCGTAGATCTTCTTGATGTCGGTGCCCGTGTAGCCCTTCATGATGGCGATCTTGCTATCCAGCAGGTAGCTAGTGCCCAAGCCCCTGAACACGACCTTGTCGGTTGACGGATCGAAGCTGAAGACCTCCACGAAGTTGAAGGCCTGGTCGGCCGGCTCGTAGCCGAGTATCTCGTTTATGCTCACGACGCGGCGCTTGTACTTGCCAGTCTCGTAGTCGTGGACGGCGCTCTGGAAGAGTGCCGCGTTGAGGTTGTCCACGTGGGTCTTGGGGACGTTGATGGGGTAGTTGGTGAGCCTCTGAACCAGCTTACCGACGGTGGCCGCGTGAAAGGTGGCGACGCTGGGGTGACCCGTCTGCATGGCCTGGAAGGCGATGTTTCCCTCGGCGCCTCTGACCTCACCAACGATGATGTACGTGGGTCTCTGCCTCAGGGCGGCCTTGAGCAAGGTGAACATGGTGACGCCCTCCTCGCTCCCCGCGTTAGCCGTGTCCCTGACGACCTCCCTGATCCAGTTCTTGTGAGGCATGTGGACCTCAGGAACCTCTTCTATGCTGACGATCTTGTAGTCCCGGGGCATGAACATCATGAGGGCCGAGAGGCTCGTGGTCTTGCCGGAGGCGGTCTCCCCGCATATCCATATGCTCATCTTGTTCTCCAGGAGCAGCCAGATGTAGGAGGCGGCCAGGCTGCTCATGGTGCCCCACTTGATGATCTGGGTGATGCTCAGTGGATTCGTGGAGAACTTGCGTATGGTGAAGTTGCTTCCCCTAGCTGACACGTCCTCTCCGTAGACGAGGTTCAGCCTTGAGCCGTCGGGCATCAAGGCGTCCACTATAGGCTCCCTGTGCGAGGCGGGTTTGCCCACGATCTCGCTCAGCTTGAGGGCGAAGCCGTCCAGCTGCTCCGAGCTCTCTAGTTTTATAGTGCTCTCCAGGGTCTTGAAGATCTTGTGATCTATGAAGATGGGGCCGACCCCGCTGCAGTGGATGTCCTCTATGTAGATGTCGCGGATGAAGGGCTCAAGGATGCTTGAGCCCACCTTCTCGCAGTAGACCTCATATTTGAGCATCTCGTAGCTCATGGGGTCCAGCACTATCTCCTTCAGGTCTCTCTTCTTTATGCGTGAGAGGAACCCCTTGTTCTCTTCTCTGTCCTCTTCGCCGTTCACGGCCTTCGGCTTGTGGCCTCTCTCCACACTTACGAACGTGGTGAGTAGCTCGTGGAGGTACTTGGTCTTCTCCTCGGGGGTCTTGAAGCTGATGTTCTCGTCCACGTTGAGGGCTATCCTCCGCTCCACCTCCGCTAGGATCCAGTCCCTGTTGTAGACGAGCCTCGGCTCTATGGGCTTGTATATCAGATCCTTGTTCTTACCCCTCACGAAGACGTGGATGAACACGGGGTCCCCCACAGGGTAGATGAGGTTGGGGTTATTCATGGTCCCCATGTCTCGGCCAAGGCTGTCCACGAGCTGGGGGGCCTCATCGGGCTGCTCTTTCAGCAGCTTCTTCATGTAGTACTTGAAGTAGGGGTTCTTTCGCACCCTCTGCTCCCAGTTCTCGTTGAATCCTTTGAGTCTGCTGATCTTGCCTTCTACGGTTATCTCTCCGTCTGTGCCGTATCCGGCGAAGCTCTTACCAATAGCCTCAAAGGATTCCAAGTAGTAACCTCACGGTTCCGGGAAATTGTTTCTGTTATTGACGCGGCTCTATTCTTTAAATGGGTTATAGAATGGTGTTCCAGCGGTTCCCGGAGCGGAGGCCGATGTATGACTGTGGCTGTACAGAACGTACATTTTTTTTGGGTTAGATTTAACGTGTTTTTAGCTACTTTTTGGGCGTCTTCTCAGGTAAAACCCATCTTACGGGTCGTCCCCGACCCAATGCGGCTTCATAGGTAACGTAAACGGCTGTGCAGCGGGGCGTCAGCTCGACGCGTGGTCCTTGTACATGCCTTGGGCCCAAGCAATGATCCTCTTCGCCTCCTCGGCGTCCTCCCACTTCAGCACCTCAGTGACCACGCCCTCCGCCCTCTTGTAGTTGTTGTAGAAGTAGGTGAGCTCGTCTATCATGCTGCGGGGCAGGTCCTCCAGGCCCTTAATATGCCTGTAGAAGGGGTCCGTGGTGCTCACTGCCACTATCTTATCGTCAACCTCCTTACCGTCCAGCATCCTGATGTTGGCCACGGGCCTAGCCACTGTCACGCAGCCTGTGAACGTTGGCTCGTTTATGAGCAGCACCGCGTCCAGCGGGTCACCGTCGTCGTCCAGCGTCTGGGGGATGAACCCGTAGTCGCAGGGGTAGTAGGTGTAAAGGACCCTGTTGAGCTTGAATACACCCATCCTGGCGTCGTACTCGTACTTGTTGCGGCTGTTCCTGTGTAGCTCGGTCACTATGTATATGGTCTCGGGGGGGTCTGGGCCCGAGGGGAAGTCTCGCCAGTAGTTCACCATGGTTACCGTTCAATCAGAGCGGGTGCAACCTATTTTAGGTTATACCATATAGCAACGATACGTGGCTACGATGATCACTGGGAGCCGTGTACGCTTGAGATCATGTGGATGGAGTAGTTTACAGGCTCACGAGAGATGACTACGGCTCCGCTTAGGATTCCACGTTGCTTAGGGCCTCCCAACCTTGGCGAAGGGTCAGTTGGCTGGAGGTGATGTCTAGCGATGGCGAGGCGAGGGTTTAGTCACCTTCGTCGCCGCCGCGAGTCGTTTAATTATACATACGTGTATTTGTTTCACTATGGGTCACAAGACGTTGACGGTCTCCGAGGAGGCGTATGAGGCCCTCGTGCGGCTGAAGAAGGAGCGCGAGTCCTTCACCGAGGCGATACTGAGGCTCACGGAGAAGAAGGAGAAGGGAACCCTCCTAGACTATATACGGTCATTGGAGCCCGACGAGGAGTTCGCCGAGGAGTTGGAGAGGGTCGTCGAGGAGATGAGGAGACTGGTAATTCAGGTTACGTTCAACCACGCTGAACAACCCAAACCTCTATCTATTTAACCCACCTTCAATAAGCAGTGAATGACATGACCCAGGCGACCTTCGACGACATCATCGCCGAGGTAAAGAAGGTGAACCAGCGGCTCGAATCTATAGAGAAAGCGCTAGCGTCGATGATGACGATGCTCATGCCCGAGGAAGAGATCAGCGAAGAAGAGTGGAAAGAACTGAATACTATCGAGGCAGAGATGAAGAACGGCCAATCGGTACCCCTAGAAGAACTCGAAAAAACGTTGAGGTAGACGCATGCCTGGATACTATCTGCTGCTATCTAGGCAGGCACATAGATACATAACAGGTCTGAGCAAACAGAAAGCAAAGAGAATAACACAGGAGATTGGCGATCTCCGTAACTACCCTTTCTTCACTATACACCACGACATTGCCAAACTAAAAGGCAGGAAAAACTATTACCGAATCAGGGTGGGAGACCTGCGTATCATTTTCAGGGTATTTGAAGAGGAAAAAGAGATCTATATAGAGAAAATAGATCACAGAAGTAAAATCTACAAATAACAAAACCCGCAAGACAATTAATCACCTACTTAACGCATTGGGCAGGGCTGCTAAGGCTCCCCATAGGGATCCTCCACGTTGCTGAGGACCTCCCTCCACAGCTCCAGGGTCTCCTCGGCTTCGCGCTTGTCCAGAATCTGGATGACGAACCCTGTGTGAACAAGGACATAGACGCCTGGCTTAACGGTCCCGGGCTCCATGAGGTCCACCACAGCCTCGCGCTTCACTCCGCCGAAGTCCACCAAGGCGGTGCGGCCCTCCACGCTCTCCACAAGCCCCGGGATAGCCAGACACATTTCAAAGAATCCACCGCGGCGCTCTTTATATGAGTTGGGTTTAAATCTGGGGTCCCGCTCTCATGCAGCGTATCCGGTGACCCATGTTTGGAGCCTAAGAACATCAGAGTCTTCTGGGCCATTTTCTTCGCCACCTTCTTCGCCATGTTCGGGGACACCTTGCCCCAGAGCTTCCAGCCCCTCTTCATAGCGAGTCTAGGGGTCTCTCCGGCTGTCATAGCCCTCATCTACAACATCAGGAACGTCATCCAGACGTTCCTCAGGCTCGTGGCCGGCACCCTGAGTGACACGCTGGGGCGCAGGAACCTCATGATGTTCGGGCTCGCCATGTTCGTCGTCGTCCCGTTCCTCTACAGCGTCGCCGCTAACCCTTGGATACCTGTATTCGCCATGGTTGCCAGCGGCTTCGCCGTCAGCATCTATTTCCCGCCTTCAGAGGCTTACGCGTCCAGCCTGTTCCCCCCGGAGAAGGTGGGAGAGGCCATGGGCAGGTACCACATGAGCTGGGCGGTGAGCAGCGTCGTCGGCCCCAGCGTAGGTGGCTTCCTCGTGAGCTTTGTACCCGGCTACAGGACCCTGTTCGTGTTCGCGGGCGTAGCCACGTCCATCGGGCTCCTCATAGCGTGGAGGTTCACAGAGGACGACAGGGACAAGTCGAGCCACAGTGTGCCCGCGGAGCAGCTGAGGAAACTGGTCAGGGATTTCCCCTCAACCATGCGGCGGATGCTCTCCAACAGGAAGATACTGGCGGCCAGCGTCTCCGTCTTCGCCCACGCCTTCTGCCACTGGGGCCTCATCACGTTCATACCCATGCTGGGCGCCAAGATGGGCATGAGCGAGTTCCTCATAGGCTTGACGATGACGGCGAACGCCCTGATGATCGCCGTGAGCCTCCCCATAGTGGGGCGCCTCTCGGACAGGGTGGGCAGGTTCACACCCATAGCAGCGGGTCTGCTGGTGAGCGTCGCGGCCTTCGCCCTAATGCCCCTGGCCCCCTACCACTGGATGATGCCAATCATTAACGCCGTCCTCGGCCTCTGCGCCGTCATGGTGTTCCCCGTGAGCCAGGCCGCCACCATGGAGTCCATGCTCCCCAAGGAGAGGGGCACGGCCACGGGCGTCTGGGGTATGATAATGAGTCTCGGCGGGACCCTGGG
>DASWLJ010000315.1:0-2956 GCA_036396185.1 Bathyarchaeia archaeon
CTGGAGGAGCACCCCTACGGCAGGGAGATGCTGATGCAGCTCATGGAGGCCGGCCACGTCCCCTCAGCCGTCATCGAGGAGACGGGCCCCGTTGCGGAGGAGGAGCGGGAGAAGTTCCTGGAACGCATCAGAGGCCACAGGGTCGCCCCCACCTTCGACAGGCTCCTGGAAGGCAGAGACGTTCAGCGGCACAAGGTGCCCCACCACAACAGGCGGGAGTGCAGAGAGATACTGACGGAGCTTGCGCCCGACCTGGGCGTCCTCGGAGGCACCAGGATAATCAGCAAGAACTTGCTGAAGATTCCCCCGGACGGGATGCTCAACAGCCACCCTGGGCTCCTACCGGAGGTCCGGGGTTCGGCCAGCGTCGCCTGGAGCATCTACTACGACGTACCCATCGGGTGCACGTGCCACTTCATAGACCCGGACATAGACACAGGCGACATAGTGGTCAAGCGGACGATACCAGTCCACAGGGGCGACACCTACGAGCATCTATGCTGGAAGACCCTAGTCACGGCGGGCACCCTCATGACGGAGGCCGTAGGCATGTGGAGGAAGGGCAGCGTCCACAGGACGCCTCAGGGCGAGAGCGAGCTCCCCACATTCAGGGTGCCCCCGCCTGAGATCATGGAGGTCGTCCAAAGGAAGCTGGCGGATGGAACCTACAGGCACATGAAGTGACCGAGATCTGGACACGAATATGAAAAAGATATTTTATCCAGCGTCCACAGGGTGTTGGTGATACGGTTTGAGCGACGAACGGTTTAACGGTTCAAGGGGCCGCGGCGATGCCGGCGACAACAGGCTCTGGGCTGTGATCGCCATCTTCATGGTCCTCAACGTGGGCGTCCTCGGCTACGTCACGTTCTTCAGAGGCAGCCTGGGCGGCGACGACCTGAACCAGATCAACACGGAGCTGGACAGCCTCAGGTTCCAGCTGAGCAGCGCCCAGCTGGAGATCCAGGGCCTCAGGGACCAGCTCAAGATCAAGGCGTCCAACAACACGGACAGCCTGATACTCACCCAGCTCTACAACAGGACCAAGAACAGCGTGGTCCTCATCTCTGTGAGGACAGCCACAGGCGGGGGCACGGGCAGCGGCTTCGTCTACGACGAGGAGGGCAGGATCATCACCAACAACCACGTCGTCGAGGACGCCACAAGCATAACCGTCACGTTCCTCAACGGCAGGGTCGCAACGGCAACCCTCGTGGGCACGGACCCCTACAGCGACATGGCGGTCATAGACGTGGACGTGCCGGATGAAGACCTCGTCCCGCTGAGGCTCGGCAGCAGCTCAGACCTCCTCGTCGGCGAGTACGTTGCAGCCATAGGCAACCCCTTCGGCCTCGCAAACACCATGACCCTGGGCATCGTCAGCGCCCTCGGCAGACAGTCGTCTGCCCCAGGTAACTACGTCATCGTGGACGTGATCCAGACCGACGCAGCCATCAACCCAGGCAACAGCGGCGGGCCCCTGCTCAGCCTCCGCGGCGAGGTCGTCGGCATGAACACCTGGATACTCAGCGACACAGGCCAGTTCAGCGGAGTCGGCTTCGCCATCCCAAGCGACACCATAAAGAGGGAGGTGGCCAGCCTCATCGAGACGGGCGGCTACCTGCACCCATGGATAGGCATAACGGGGCGCCAGATGTCGCCCGCCGTGGCCGAGGCTATGTCGCTTGACAGCAACACCGTGGGCACCCTGGTGGTCTCCGTCACGGCCGACAGCCCAGCCGAGGCCGCGGGGCTGATGGGCGGCGACAGGCAGGTGACCATAGAGGGCACTCCCCTCATGGTGGGCGGAGACATCATAATAGGGGTCGACGGCCACGCAATGAGCAACTTCTACGACCTCATAAACTACGTGGAGAGGAACAAGAGGCCCGGCGACGTCGTCACCTTCACGGTGATAAGGAGCGGAGAGAGCGACCCCCTGAACGTCGACCTCACGCTCGGAGTGCGGCCAAGCCTCTAGCCGCGCCTCGAAAGAAGCTCCACTATCTTCTCGTCGCTGTAACTGAGGAGCCGGCCGAACCTCCACGCCAGGTCCAGCTCCAGGTGCTCGGGGTTCCCCTCCTCGTCGCTCCGGCGCCTCATCTCCTTCAGCCTAGCGTACTCGGCTAGAACCTCGTCGTCGCGAGCTATGAGGAACACGGTCTTGCCCTCCGCAACGTCGGAAGGGAACAGCCTTGTCTTGAGTAGGTCCGTCTCCTCCATCAGCCTCACGCCGTACTCCTCGGCCGCGACGCGCGTGGGCTCCCTCATCATCTCGGCCTCGTCCCCGCCGTAGGGGGAGCTGAGTGCCAGCCTCTTGCAGCCGGCGGCCACCACCTCGGCGAAGGCGACGCTTATCCCGGCGTAGTAGGACGCGAGGTGGAAGCCCTCAACCGAGTCTACAAGCTCCTTTGTGGGCAACGTGATCAAACCAAGGATGAGCGAAGGGTACTTAACATATTAGCTGGGCAGTAGGCGGCTCAAGGGAATGGACGCGGCCTCCCTGCCACTGAACGTGGATACGCTGCTGAAGCCCACTTCCTGCAGCTGCCTCGCCGCCTCCGGTATCATGTACCCCAGCACCTCCGGGCTGTGGGTGTCGCTGCCCAAAGTGACCCTCCGTACACCGGCGGCGTGAGCCGCCTCCATGAACTCCCTCACAGGGTAGAAGCTGCCTAGGCCGTGCCTCATGGCCGAGGTGTTCACCTCCACGCCGACCCCGCAACGGGCAAGGCTCTCGATGGCGTCCCCCACCACGGACCCGTACTCGCTCCACGCGGCGGGCTCGGCCCTCGCCGTGTGCAGGAACTTCCTCCAGTAGTCGGGGTGAGCCATGGCGTCGAAGAGCCCAGACTCCACGGCCTCCCTCCAGACCGTGAAGTACTCGTCGGCGGCGTCAGCCAGAGACCTGCCCTCGAAGAAGCCTCTGGCCTCCACCCGTGACCCTATGTCGACG
>DASWLJ010000316.1:0-2218 GCA_036396185.1 Bathyarchaeia archaeon
GTCGGCTGTCTCCACGGCCTCCAGTTGGGCTACGTAGTCGGCTGGTAGGCCAAGTGCCTTGGCCCCGTCCACCATGTAGCGGAGGTACCTCCTTGTGGGCTTGAAGGGGCCGCGTGGGTTGGTGGTGCGATAAATGTGGGCGATCATGGGCTCGCCCTCCTCGGAGACCACCATGATGGGGTGCCTGTAGTAGGTGCCCTGAGGAACGCCTTCGACTGTGTCAAGGTGCTCCATCTCGTCCGCAGGTATCTCGTAGACGGCTCCGCGGACCAGCCGGTTCAGGGCGGGCTCGATGCCGGTCACGCCGCCCCCGTAGTTCTTGGAGTAATAGTTGAATTGAACCTCCCAGTTGGGTATCAGCGCCCTGCATACGAACTCGGCGCTGGGCGTGTGCCTTTTCAGGTTGTTGATGTCCATGAACGAGCCATACGTGAAGTACAGCATGGTGCAGAGGACACGGGGGCTCATAAAACGTTTTTCACGATTATACCTTCACGGACGGGAACCTGCCAGGGTCCCTGTGGGGGATGAAGAGGGCTGACGCGAACTCGGAGCCGAACAGAGGGTCAGCTGACAGCTCCAGGTAGCTCACGCTCCTAGACAGCTCCTCGGCCTCCGTCCTCGCCTTCCTGGAGACCAGCGCCATCTTTGAGCCTGTTATCGCCGTGTTACCGACGAACCTTATTCTATTCGTCGGTACATCCGGCACCAAGCCGATTGTCTTGGCGTTCTCGGGGTTCAGGCTTCTCCCGAAGGCCCCCGCGACCAGTATCTGCTCGATGTCCCTGTCAACCAGCTGTTTCCTTCTGAGGAGCAGCGAGCACCCGGCGTAGATGGCCGCCTTGGCCCTCTGAACCTCGTTCACGTCTCTATGGGTGACAACGATCTCCTGGCCCGTCGCGGAGTCGTCCTCCGAGACCAGGACGAACTCCATCTTTCCGTCGGTCTCCTTCAGCATGGGCGTGTCCAGACGCTGGTTGAACATCCCGGTGCCGTCTATTACCCTGTGTCTCCACAGCTCCGCGACGACGTCGATCATGGCCGAGCCGCACAGCCCTCTGGGCTTCACGTCCCCTATCGTCTCGTATCTGGCCCTGTATGAGGTCGGGTCGAGGGTGATTCTCTCGATGGCCCCTGTGACGGCCTTCATCCCGTGTCTTATGTGGCCGCCCTCGAAGGCCGGCCCTGAGGCGCATGAGCACGAGGTGAGGCTCTCCCTGCCGCCCAGGAATATCTCCGTGTTGGTCCCGATGTCGAGGAGCAGAGAGGTCCCGCTTGACTGGGAGACCCCGCTGGACAGGACATCCGCGACGGCGTCCGCGCCCACGAAACCCGCTACGATGGGCAGCGCGCTGACGACGCCGCCCGCGTTCATCTTGATTCCCAGTCTCCCGGCCTCCACGTTAAGCATCGTCTTCACGGCCGGAGTGAAGGGGGAGACTGACACGTACCTGGGCTCGACGGCGAACAGGAAGTGGTGCATCACGGTGTTCCCAGCTACCATGGTCTCGTAGACGTTGGCCGGGTCGACGCCCGCCTCGCGGCACGCTGTCTTGAGGGCCTCATTCACCCCGTTCACCACCTGTCCCTGCATCACGTCGAGGCCGTCCTCCTCAGCCACGGTGTACGAGACCCGGGTGAGTAGATCCTCGCCGTACATTATCTGGGGGTTCTCCACGGACCCGACCCCCCTCGTCTCGCCAGTCAGAAGGTCGACGAGGTAGACGACGATCTTGGAGGTGCCTACGTCCACGGCTGCCCCGAACAAGTTCATCGAGGTGTCCCCCGGCTCAACCGCAATGATCTTGCTGCCGTCCCAAACCGTGACTGTGATGTCCCAGTCAGCTTCACGCAGAGCTCTTGGCAGTCTCTTCAATAGATCGTAGTCGATCTCCAGCTCATCGAGGCCACACTCATCGTCCAGTGCTTCTGTCAGCCTCTCAAGGTCGGGCCTCGCATCGGACAGCGTGGGCCTCGGCAGGACGATGTGGAGCTTCCTCACCGCGGGGTCCAGGGCTGAGGGCCTCTCGTGGCCCGTGACCTGTATTTTCCGCTGCTCGACCCTGCTCTCAGGGGGGACGAAGACCACAACACTTCCCTTAACCTTAGCTTGACATGCCAGCCGGACGCCTCTCTCAACTTCCGGCGAGGAGAGGAGCCTACTCTCGTGGACCGTCAGCCCCGTCAGGGGGCTCTGATCCTTGACGACTACCCTGCA
>DASWLJ010000317.1:0-2821 GCA_036396185.1 Bathyarchaeia archaeon
AGCAAATAATGGGCCGCTTCATGGACGGCACGTACCGCCGCATAGTAACCAGCAGGGTACTGGACGAGGGCGTGGACGTGCCCGACGCCTCCATCGCCGTCATCATCTCAGGCTCAGGCAGCAGCCGCCAGTTCATACAGCGCCTCGGAAGGATACTGCGCAAGCGGCCCGGAAAACAGGCGGTCCTCTACGAGCTCGTCTCCGCCGACACCGCGGAGACCAACATAAGCTCGAGGAGGCGCAGGCGTTGATGCTTCCCACAGAGCACATACGGGTCTACAGGCGAGGTGAGACCCTGCGCCCACTGTACCTGGAGGAGGACACGAGCCTGGCCAAGACCCTGATAGCCGTCTACAGGGACCACGTGGGGCGGAGGAGAGGCGAGCTCGCTGAGGCGCTGTCAGACTGCGAGGAGCTGGGCTACGACTACAGGCTCGTGAGGGGTCTGGCCTCGGTTCTGGACTCACGCGCCGTTTACAGGGTCGGTGCCGCTGTTCCGCCCCTGAAGGCTAGGTCCGAGGTGTTCAAGGAGGCCGCGGCGAAGCTTGTGACAGTGGAGGGTGAGCGGCTCGAAGTTCTACAGGAGGTGGCTCGGAGGCTTGGGGTCACGGCCGAGGAGCTGGAAGCCAGCCTGTACGCGGACCTGGACGACGAGCAGATCTTAACAGAGTTCAGGGAGCCCAAGCCCGAGGAGCTGAACAGGTACTACAACTACGCCCACACGGTCGCCCTGCTAGCGTACAGCAGAAGCGTCACGTTGACGACGCCGAGGCGCGACGAGTACCTGGAGACTCTAGCCGGGTCCCTGGGAGAAGCCTCAGCGGGCGGCGACAAACGATCCACGTCCATCACCGTTTCCATGAAGCCCACGAGGCGCATAGGCCTGAGGGGCTCCAAGGTGGATGAGCTCCTGGGGCGCGCCCTGAAGGCCGGTAAGTGGACGCTGGAGGCCGTCATCCACTACCCGTCAACGAACAGGAAGCCGGGCAACCTGAGCCTCAGCAGCGACGCCCACGGCGGCCTACTGGAGAGAGACCCCGAGGAAGAGGAGACGGTCATAGAGTTAGCGCAGAGGCAGCCCAGGAAGCCGAGCCTCGGCGAGGTCATCGTCCTGGAGGAGCTTGCCTCCAGGCGCGGCGTCACCGAGAGCCAGCTGCTGAAGGAGATCAGGGAGGAAGGCACAAGGTACGTGGACCTTGGAGGAGTACTGGTCACCGCCGGGAAGCTGGAGGAGCTGAGGGAGGCGCTGGGGGAGGCCGGGACCCTCGGGGCCGCCCGCGCCCTGCTCAAGGAGCACGGAGTGCGGGACTTCATGCCCGTCCTTGAGGCGCTGGGCTACGAGGTGGAGTGGAGGAAGCCCAGAGACGAGAGCAGGGTGTACCACCCGTGATGGGCAACGTATATATCGCGCCCCCCGTACACAACTCTGTAAAGTGAGGCTCAGATGGGCTACCAGACTATTCAGGGGGCGACCACCGTCGGGTTGGTCTGCAGCGACGGCGTTGTGCTGGCCAGCGATAAACGAGTCAGTTGGGGCTACCTCGTATCCAGCAAGAGCGGCAGGAAGGTGTTCAAGCTCACAGACAACATCGGGCTGGCCTTCGCGGGCCTCATGAGCGACATGCAGGCGTTGATCAGGGAGGGCGGGGCCTACGCGAACCTGTTCAGGCTGGAGAAGGGGAGGCCCATCACCACCAAGGCCATGAGTAAGCTCGTGTCCAACATGCTGTTCAACAGGCGTATGATGCCGCTTCTCATGGAGACGCTGGTGGGGGGTGTTGACCCCGATGGGCCTCGGCTGTACAGCATGGACCTGGCGGGCAGCCTAATACCGGACGACTACATCACGGCGGGCTCAGGCTCACCCATAGCCATGGGCGTTCTGGAGGCCGAGTACAGCAAGGAGATTGACTGCGAGGCCGGCGCTAAGCTGGCGATCAAGGCCATCAAGGCGGCCATAGCCAGGGACGCCGTCAGCGGTGACGGCATCGACCTCCTCATTATCAGGGCGGGGGGCGCTGAGGAGAAGACGATCCCCATCAGAGGCACCTAGCTCTAAAACAGGTTGTCTATTCGACTCCAGCATGTTTTTATCTGGATAATCTGATTCAGTTGGGGCGCGGGCTGGTAGTTCAGGGGTATGAACGCTTGGTTCGCAACCAAGAAGTCGGGGGTTCAATTCCCCCCCAGTCCACATCTCATCCATGATGTTTCCTGTAACAGATTTACTTAAAATGGATTGTAGCTATATCTGCAACTCAAAGCGTGTTAGCCCACTTCATTTCAGGCAACTCACGTTCGTCGCGGGGCTACTCCTCCTCGACGGTTATCGCCTGCTCAGGGCACCCGTTCACGCAGGCCATGCACATGATGCAGTCCTCCATCCTTGCAGGGTCAGCCTTGACCTCGCCGCCGTACTCAGGCATCTTCACCAGGTCGTACACGTCAACTGGGCACACGCTCTTACACACGCCTGCGCCCGTACACTTCTTCAGGTCGACTATTACCTTGGGCAATGTTTACACCTTGTATGCTGTGGAAGCCGCTGTATAAAAACCTGAAAAACAGTTTAGAGGCACGCGCTCACCTTTTCGTGAATAAGCATGTCGCCCTGTAACATGCATGGGGAATCCGCGATGGAAACAATTTT
The DNA here is from genome assembly GCA_036396185.1 of Bathyarchaeia archaeon. Lineage (GTDB taxonomy): Archaea > Thermoproteota > Bathyarchaeia > TCS64 > TCS64 > RBG-16-57-9. The sequence goes on from DASWLJ010000317.1 coordinate 2,651, forward strand.
CAGTTAACACCCGCCTATAGCTACGAGGCTACACCATGTCGCTGGTTGAACCCACCGGGAAATCAGTCACGCGCACGTTTAGACTCGACAAAGCCTGGGACGGTCTCCTCGAAGCAGAGGCCGAAGCCAAGGGCACCTCAGTCAGCAACCTGCTGGAGAACCTTGTGAGAG
>DASWLJ010000318.1:0-8552 GCA_036396185.1 Bathyarchaeia archaeon
CTCATGAGGTCGGCCATGTCGAAGTCCATGAGGACGTAGATCATCTCGACGATCATCTTGTCGATCTCGTCGCGTGCGCTGATGATGTTCCCGGTCTTGCTGTACGCGGGCATCAGGGGCAGGAACATTACGCTGTTGAAGGGGTTCCTGTAGACCTCACCGAGGCCTTTCACAATGAGCTCGTTCTTCTCCCTGTTTAAGAGAAGAGCCAGCTCCTTGATGCCGTTGAAGGCGCTGTACCCCTTGGCGGGTGGGTCGTCACCTGGGCACGGCAATATACAAAGACCGACTATGGGTACGCCGCTGCCAACGGCCTGCCTCAGGTGCCGCGCGAAGTCCATGGCCATGCCGCTGCCGGTGCCGCCCCCTAGGCCGAAAACTATCATGATTATCGGGCTGCTTATGCTGCTGAGGGCGTTGTCCTTGAACATGTTGGTGAAGCTCTTGATGATGCCCAGCTGGTAGTAGTTCAGGTTGTAGATAGCCTTGGCCAGGCTCCTGCGCCTTCCCGCTCCGCCGGCCAGCGGCGGTATGGCGACAGTGCTCGGTAGCCACGGGTTGTACTCCTTGAGCTTGACGCCCTCGTTCTGAAGGTGCTCCTTGAACTTGGTCTGGACAAAGTCGAACATGGCCTCAGCGGACGGGAACTTGACGCTCTTGGCTATGATACTCAGGCGGTCCTGGGGGATGCCCCTCCTCTTCATCTGCTCGAGGACCTTGTTGTAGGTGTCATCTAGGCTCTTGATGTCAGGGTCCGCGATGTCCATGGCCAGCATGCTGAGCCTGGTGGCGCCGCTGCTGAGAAGATCCATGGTCTTCTCGTTCTTGACGAAGTTCTCCACAACGTTGGAGCCTGCTCCCCCTAGGCCAACTAGGTGTATGACGCTACTGTATCCGAGTTCCGACATTACGCTTTCTCTGCCTCCTTAAGTCTGTCATTTATCTCCTGCAGCCTCTGAGCCAGGCTGCGGTCGATCCGGGACGCCTTACTCTGAAGGGCTTCAAGCTCCCGGATCTGATCTTCCACCATCATGGTCACGAAGCCCTGTTTGCTCCTGGCCCTCATGAAGAGGGCGGCGGATACGATGGACAGGGCCGCTAGCCCACCTACGACTGGGAGGAAGTATTGCTCCTGCCAGCTTGTGCCGGTCTCCACCGGTGGCGCCTCGACCTGCAGGTTGTTCATGAGATTGATGGCGTTGTCCACCAGGCCTAGCTCCGCCTCGCTCTTGGCTATGTTCAGGAACTTCTCGTACAGCTGGACGTAGGCGGGGTCCACGCTGGTCTCCCTGTACTGGGCCAGCTCCGCCTCCTTCAAGCTGAGTAGACGCCTATAGTCGTCTATCCTGTTGTCGATGACGTTGACATTTATCTCGTCGTACAGGGTCTGCGCAGGGCCTACGAGCCTTATCAGGTACACGTCCACAGGTTTGTGGAAAACCACGCCGGACCCTGCGGTGGTCAGGGTTCTATCTATCTCTCCCATAACCGTGAGGCGATACAGCCCCTGGGTGTGGTTGAACCTGATGATCCTCTCGGTGGGGTTAAAGTCCTCGGTCAGAGGTATCTCAACCGTCTCGATGTTCCAGAACACCGTCTCTGACTTCTTCAAAATTGACTCAGATAGCCTGAGCTCTAGCACGGCGTTGTCCACGGTCTGCCTCACGTTTATCAGGAAGCTGAGCCTGTACTCGGCCCCCGCCAGAACGGGGGCGTTCTGCACCAGCAGCTCATCGTCCGAGTTCCACTCGAGAACCAGCTGGTGGGTAGAGTAGTCCTCCAGTCTGTATTCCTCGATCCAGTAGAGGGTGGTGGCTCCCCAGACGGGAGATAACTCGACGAGGAACATTAAACCTAACATGATGCAGTAAATTTTCTTCACTGTACTAGCCCCTGCTGTAACCTTGGTCTGTACTATCCATTTAAATTGTGCTGTATGCTGCTTTAACTACTTACTATCTGATCTATCCGTGGACGCGTTTCAAGGCGGATTAAAACAGTTTTTAAGGGTCGTAGAGGGCTGGGTGGCATCATTTTTTATTTCACCGCCCGTGGATTCGTTTGATGAGTACGCCACTCATTACGAGCACCGTGATAAATGTCAGCCTACTGATGATTCTGTGTATAGGATTCACGTTCACGTACATGATTGAGAAGTTCCCCAACTTCGCCCACACAGGCTACGCCAGCATCGGGACCGTGATTGCGTTCTACCTCGTCCGTTTCCAAGGACTCAACCCTTACGCCGCGTGGCCCGTGGCTACACTATGCGGAGGCGTCGTTGGCGTGATCCTCTACCTGGGCCTCGTGAAGCCCATGAAGGCCCGCGGCTTGAGGGAGATCACCCTGACGTTCACGTTCTACATCATCAGCCAGATGATAAGCTCAATCCTCGCCATATTCAGCTACTGGCTCCTGGTGGGCCGAGGCATCATCTCGGCTGGGTTCATGCTCAGGGCCTTCGACTTCAGCATCGAAGGCGTCCCGGGGATAGGATTAACCGCGCCCGTCGTGGTGCTCGCCGTGATCATACTCCTCAGCTTGTTCCTGTACCGCTCCAAGTTCGGCATCGCCATGAGGGCTACGACGGAGGACGAGGAGCTGGCGGCCAGCCTGGGCGTCAACGTGAAAAACATCCACATCGCCTCATGGTTCATATCCGGCGCGCTGTCTGGCCTAGCCGGAGCCATGCTTCCCATGTGGCGGGCCACCAGCGTCAACTTCAGCGACGAGCTGCTAGTAATGGTCATGGCGGGCAGCGTCATGGGGGGTCTCGGCGGCATATATGGGGCCATCATCGGGGGCCTCCTCGTGGCCACCAGCCAGAAACTGTTAACGTATCTACTGATAAAGGTGTTCGGCATCTGGATAGCGAACTATGAGGCCCTCATGCCAATAGTCTTCCTGTTCACGGTCCTAGCCATAGAGCCTAACGGGTTGATGGCCATAAACATTGAGGACGTGTCTATTCGCAGCATCCGTGAGTCTCTGGCGAGGCTCAGGAAGGCTCTGTGGAACCTCCTCACAACCGAGTAGGGTCTACGACCTATTCAGAGGTTTCACGTGAACCTAACGAACGCATGTGCTTTCATATGCGTGTAAATTGGTTGTATACACCATGCACAACGCATTAACACATTAAAGGCAAAATTAGGCAAATATAGGCAAATTATTGATCGATCAGGGGATGTACTAGTATAGTAACGCGTTGGAGAAAGTATTTAAACTATTAACATAAAAACAATAACTACAATTATATAAGAATCCATAATTAACATAAATAGTTAAGATAAATCATTACTTCCCACAGAAACAAAGTACATCCTAGGTGAAAAAATGGCAAAGAAACCAGTTCCCGCTCCAAAGCCGGCTGAGAAGAAGCCCGCTGAGAAGCCCGTAGAGAAACCAAAGAAGAAATAAGTCTCTCCGGTGTACCCTCACCCATATTGTTTCTTTTTCTTATCACTGTCCTTATAATATTACTACATTCCGTCCAGTTGATTGTGTAGCGGTCCTTAACTACTTAATTTCCTATAAAGTATTCCGAATGATAATATACCAATAATTAATCCTATTATGTTTATTATAAGATTGTATGAGTATCTATTATTTACCATAAAGATAGTAATATCTTTACTTGCTTCGTTTCCTGCGATATCTATTGCTTTTACTGTAATAGTGTGGATACCTTGCATGTATTCTGACAAATATAACGTTTGATTTATGTTCTTGACTGTGGTCTTATCGCAAGTATTAATCATTAGCTCGGTATTATCAATGTATATTTCTATTAATGTAATTCCTGTTAGATCAGTAAATTCACACTCGAGATTAAAAATGCCGTCAATTACTAGTTGTATTACACCGATACCCCTTATTTCTATTTGGGGCGGAACCTTGTCTGAACCTAAAATAATGGTTTCTACAACGATGTTTTCTCTCGCATCTACTCCATAGACTGAAACCTCATACACATTCAGCTCATTTGGGAGTGTAAACTCTGTTTCAAATGAGGCTTCTAAGCCTTCTATTTCGTCAGATTTGTATACCAAGCTCCCACAGGAGCCATTTACATATTTATTTCCCACTCCTTTTACAGTTATATAGCTTCTACTTAATTCACGATCATCTTCTATTCTCCATTTGATTGTTATTGGTTTACGGTCGATGAATTGTTTTGTCAGGTTGACATCTTCGTCTATGTGTACTGTAGGCGGGCTACTGTCCTTCATTACCTCGAGCCTGTTATCTGCTTCCTGGGGCAGAGGCTCTTGAAGCGGGTACCCTTGAAGCATTAAGCCGTCAAGGGGTATTCCTATGGAATACATGGTGGTGGCCGCGATGTCAGGTAAGAGTAGCCTCGCGTCGCCTTGGTTCACCTTCAGTCTCTGGTCGTTGGTAATTAACCAAGTTTTAGGTTCATGCAGGTGATTGAATCCGCCTTCGGCGAACCCGTGATCCGTGCAGACGTATATCAGGGTCCTGTCAGAGATGTTGTGTTGCTCTAATTTATCCATGATGAGTCCAAGGTACTTGTCGCACATTTCTCCGCCATCAGAGTACTCTTGGCTGTTCTCACCGTAGATGTGGCCAAGCTTGTCTGGCTCAGTGGTGTGGAAAAAAGCCACAAATCGCTTATCGTGGTATTCTTCGATGAATCCCAGAAATTTTTCGCCGGTCCCCCCTGTAACGTTTTCTAAATACTCGTGGTGTATTGAGACGTAGTCAAGATCCTCCATCATGGAGAAGACGGGGGCGATGTTGGTGCGCTTACCCGATATGAACCCTGTGGCTACGTTGTCATTTCCTAGATACTCCTCGGCTCTCTCTAAAAACGTGTAGCCCGTAGGAAGCGCGTGGAAGAGGTGTTTGTTCGAATAGACGCCTGTGGTCGCTGACTGGTAGCCTGAAAGCATCTGGGCGTGGGCGACCTTTGTTTGTGTCAGATAATCCATCTGGCTTAGCTCAAGGTACACGCCTCCATCCATAAGCTTCTTGAGGTTGGGGAGGTCACCAGCCTCAAGTTGCTCCCACATGTGCTCCAACTGGTAGCCGTCGAAGGAGATCAGGATGACATTATACGTATTGGTTGAGGCGTCGACGTACCCAGTAAAGGCTACTTGAAGGACGATTAAAAGTACCAACGCGAATGTCCGGGCCTTCATCCATTAATTTATTGATAGTAAACTATATCATTGTTAGTAAGTTACTAAGAATACAAATAGGTTTGAAAAGGGGACTGGGGCGACATAAAGGTCTAGTGTGAGACGGCGTTACAGTTCGTTTCACTTACTTCATTTAGGTCTAGTCATGTTATCCCACAGAATGGTAAGTAAGGGTGAAAACTCAGGTTTTTTTCTCAAAGTTGTACCCATGCATCTGGATCTCTTTTTCGAAGGCTTTACCAATCACATCTATGTACCTGCTGTTTTCACCTGAGAAAAACTCAGTAATGTCTCCTATCTTTACGGAGGTTGGCTTTCTCGCGGACATTGAGGGACCCCTCGAAGGGTATACCAAGTCTATCAAATACCTGCGCCAAATCAGAGTACAGTCTTTCGTACCTTACAACGTAGTTGACCGACGTCTCTCCGTCGTAATCCGTGTACAGCGGATGGTTTAGACAGAATTTTTTCTCACCCACATACCTATTGAAGTCGTAGCTGTCACTTTTTCCTCTTTTAACCCAATAGTAGTGAGAGATGGTTTTGTCCCAGGGATTTCTCTCTACACAGAACTTGTAATAGCTGTCCCAGATTTCCTTTGATATCCTTGACTTCACGATCACGGCTGGGATGTGTCCATAGTATCTATTGTTGGTAAATAAGCGGTGCTTGATGTCGTGTAAAGAGACGGTTCTGGCCTTGTCGTTGTAGTGTTTTAAGAAGAATCTAAGCTCTGGTAGGGGGTTAAATGCGCCTTGATAATTCATTGGTTCATGTCCCTCTACCGTTGGGTTCAAGGGAGTTAGGATATCATCTTCTCCGCAGAACTTGGACAAGTACACCTCTATGCTTGTTCCCGCGGTTTTCCGGGTCTTAATAAAGATAAATTTGTGCTTATGGGAAATTATCATTCATTTTACAAGTACACGATACGGATAAAAATTTTGTATAATGTTTTCTTCAACACTGTTATTGAGTAAACAATATTTATGCCAATAACCAGAGTCGCTGAACACGGTCTTTAAATTTCAGCCGAAGTGATTGCTTACGAGCCATGCCCTCCACCATAGAGTGCCCCCGGTGCAGCAGAGTCTACACCGTGGAGGAGTATGAGAGGGACGGGTTCTGCAGGGAGTGTGGCTCACGTCTAAGGGTCTCCGGTGGCGCCGCCCAACATGACGCGTGGAGGGGGCTATTCCCATACGAGCCGTACCCCCAGCAGGTGGAGTTCATGGAGGACGTGGTCTCCGTGGTCGGGGGAGGCAGGGTCCTCTTGGCTGAGGCCTGTAACGGGTTCGGTAAGACCATTAGCAGCCTGAGCTGCCTGCTGCCCCTCGGAAGAAGGATAGTGTACGCTACCCGGACGCACGAGCAGGTGCGGCAGGTTCTGCTGGAGATGGAGAAGATCAACGAGAAGTCGGGGAAGGGCTACGCGGCCGTGAACCTGGCCAGCAGGGACTACCTGTGCGTGAACCCCGAGTGCAGGGACCTGCCCGCCAACGAGAGCCAGGAGCTCTGCGGCGTCCTGCGTAGGAGCGGCGACTGTCCCTACCTGAGTGAGCTGGACAAGCCTCCACCGGGGCTGCCCAAGATACTCTCGGGGGAGGTTCTCCTCGATGAGGGCCGGAAGCGGAAGATCTGCCCATACTTCCTGTCGAGGCGAATGATGAGGGAGTGCGACCTCGTTGTGGCGCCCTACCCCTACGTGTTCAACCCCGTGATCAGGCTCACCACAGGCCTGGACCTGGAGGGAAAAGTGCTGGTGCTAGACGAGGGCCACAACATCGACCAGGTGGGCCAGGAGATTCTCAGCGATTCCCTGACGGAGAGGGGTTTGAGCGCCGCGGCGGAGGAGATGAGGCTCATAGGTAAGCCGCCACGGCTCATCGAGAGGCTGGGGGAGCACCTGCTGAAGAGCGACACCGCTAAGCCGCGGCTGGTCTCCGCCGAGGCCCTCGAGAGGGACCTGGAGCTGGCCATGGGGGTAGGCATTACCGCGTTCATGGACAGCCACGCGCCCCTCGTGGAGTCCATAAGGTCAAGGAAGGCTAAGGACGGTAACCCGCCCGTATGCTACCTGAACGGGCTCCTCGGCTTCTTCGAGCTCCTCCAAGGCAGCGTCAAGGAGAAGTACGTAGGCGTTTACACCAGGAACTACTACGGGGCACCGGTCATCGAGTACAGGTGCCTGGACCCCAGCCTGGCTGTGAAACCTGTCGTGGAGGCTGCGAGGGGCGTCCTGGTGATGAGTGGCACCCTGAGCCCCCTGGACACATTCGCAGAGATCATCGGGCTCGGGGACGCCGAGAGGCGGGCCTACCCCAGCATACAGCGCTCCAGCGAGATCAGGATGGTGGTGGACGCCTCCGTCACCACCGAGTACAGGGAGCGCAGCGACGAGATGATCGCCAGGATAGGGGAGATCATAGTGGATGAGCTGGACGAAGTGAAGCAGGGGGCCCTTGTGTTCTTCACTCAGAGGGGATTCATGAGTAAGTGCCTGGACGTGTGGGCCGGCAGAGGCGCACTGAAGGCCCACGGCGGCCGCATGCTGCTGGCCGGCAAGCAGCTGTTCAGGGAGGGGAGGGACGCCCACCAGAACAGGGACGTTGTGGCCAGGTACAAGAGGATGGCTGTGGCCGTGGGGGGAGCCGTACTCTGCTGCGTCTTCAGGGGCAGGAACAGCGAGGGCAGCAACTTCCCGGGAGACCAGGCACAGGCAATCATCCTCGTCGGCGTCCCCTACGCCAACTACGGCGACCCCCTCGTCAAGGCCCAGATAAGGTACTACAACCGGATCAGCGGCGGCCTGGGCAACAGGTGGTACACCATGGACGCGTACAGGGCCGCCAACCAGAGCATGGGCCGCGGCGTCAGGGGCAGGGACGACTGGTGCCACTACACGCTCCTGGACAGGAGGTACGCCGAGAACCTGGGACTCATATCCAGGTGGGCCCAGGGAGAGGGCGCAGAGGTCCGCAGAAGCCGCACACAACAGACGTTTTAAGCCCAAGGCAACCACAGAAGAATAGTGGTGTCCCGGTGCCCATCGAATACGTTCTCGGCGTGGACGGAGGCGGCTCCGCGACGCGGGCGGTCATAGTGTCAGCCGAGGGAGAGGCCGTGGCCACTGGGAAGGCGGGGCCCTCCAACCCCATAACGATAGGCGCGGAAAGGGCCCTGGCCAACATATTCGAGGCCGTTGAACGGGCGTCGGCCAGGTGCGGGGTCCGCCGATTCAGGGCCAGCAGGCTCGGTGTTGCCGGGACCGACAGGTCCATGTTGAGGCAGGAGCTGTTAAACGGTTTGCCCCGCTCCTACGGCGAGGCCGCGATAGTCTCGGACGCCGCCTCGGCGCTGTCAGGCGCCACTGGCTGCAAGCCCGGC
>DASWLJ010000319.1:0-2999 GCA_036396185.1 Bathyarchaeia archaeon
GCCCCTCATCGAGGAGACGTGCGGGCCCCTCAGCGAGCTGTGTCTGCTGGTTGACGAGGAACCCTTCGCCGCGGCCAGCCTCAGCCAGGCCCACAGAGCCGTGCTGAAGGACGGGACGGAGGTCGTATTCAAGGTCCAGCGCCCCAACATCCAGGAGCTCATAGAGGTGGACCTGGCCATACTGGAGAGCCTGGCCCAGCGCGCCGAGAAGAGCCTCCCCTACCTGGCGCCGTACAATCCTGTGGGGCTCGTGGAGGAGTTCAGCCACCAGATGAGGAAGGAGCTGGACTTCGTCAGGGACGGCAAGAACGCAGAGACCATCCGCGAGAACATGAAGGAACTCCCAGATGTCAAGGTTCCCAGGATTTACTGGGAGTACAGCGGCCCCAGGCTCCTGGTCATGGAGTACGTGCACGGGACAAGGATCGACGACTTGGAGCGGCTCAGGGAGAAGCACGACCTGAAGAGCCTGGCCGAGACAGGGTTCCAGGCGTACCTGAAGCAGATATTCGTGGACGGGTTCTTCCACGGCGACCCGCACCCGGGGAACCTCCTGGTCACAGACGACGGCAAGCTGGTGTTCTTAGACTTCGGTATGGTGGGCATACTGCGGCCCGAGCGCCGCCTCGCCTACACCAGGGTCCTGTACAGCGTCGTCTCATCGGACGTGAACATGCTTCTGGACAGCCTGGAGGACCTGGACGTGGCCGTAGACCCCGGGGACCTGGACGGCTTCAAGGACGAGATGTACGCCGTCATGCAGGAGACCAGGCGCTACCAGCTTGGGGAGTACAGCTTCATGGACACCATGACCGACCTGACGGGCATCCTCTATAGGTACAGGGTCAGGATGCCGGGCACATTCATGCTCATGGTCAAGGTCGTGGCCATGGTCACCGACGTGGGCGTCCTCCTCGACCCGGGCTTCAACTTCGTTGAGCGCGTCAAACCCTACCTGCACAGGATGATGGTGGGGGGCATGCTGAGGCCGGAGCGCCTGGAGGAGGCCACAGGAGCCATCGCCAACGAGATCATGGGGCTGCCCAGGGCCGTGAAGAGGTTCGCGGACGCTCTCATATCGGGGCGCTCAAAGATGGAGGTGAACGTGCCCGAGGTGACTAGGATCGAGAGGGCCCTGGACAGGTCCAGCGAGAGGCTTCTGCTGGGCTTGCTGGCCTCGGCCATAATCGTCGGGATAGGGTTGGTCGCCCCATCCTGCCAGGGAACCGTGGCCCAGTTCAGGGAGTACCTTATCCCGCTGGGGGCGCTGGCCCTCCTGGCAATAATATTCCAGTCATTCAGGAAGCCCCGTGATGAGGGTTAGCCTCAGGGCTGGGCCTGGTCCGCGGGTAGCCTGCCCCTCTTCAGCCGGCCCGTGTGGAACTCCTCGTGGAGGAAGCATGCGGCTGCGTGGCCTGGCTCCACCTCCATGAGCTGCGGCTCCTCAACCCTGCACCTGTCGAAGGCGTAGGGGCACCTGGGGTGGAACCTGCAGCCCGGCGGCACGTTGATGGGCTGCGGCGTTTCCCCGGTTATGGGGAGGTCGCCGCGCTTCCTCTCCGCGTCGGGCACAGGCACGGCCGCCATCAGCGCCTGGGTGTACGGGTGGTCCGGGTCGTCCAGCACCTCGCGTGTGCCACCGTACTCTATGAGCTTCCCCAGGTACATGACGCCTATGTCGTCTGACATGTACCTGGCTATGGCCAGGTCGTGGGTGATGAACATGATGGTGAGGCCCAGCTTCTCCTTCAGGTCCAGCATCAGGTTCAGCACCTCCGTGCGTATGGAGACGTCCAGCATGGAGACGGGCTCGTCCGCCACCACGAACCTTGGCTTCAGAATAAGGGCCCTGGCTATGGCCACGCGCTGCCTCTGGCCGCCGCTCAGCTCGTGGGGGTACCTGAACAGGAACTCCTCGGGGGGCATGAGCTGCACCTCCTCGAGGGCCTCTGAGACCAGTGCACGCCTCTCCTCGTCCCCCGCACCCATACCGTGTATCTCAAGGGGCTCGGCCACCAACTCATAGATGGTCATCTTGGGGTTCAGAGACTCGAAGGGGTCCTGGAAGATTATCTGCATCTCCCTGCGGTACGCCTTGACCTCACCCCTGGGCAGCTCGTCCACGTCAACCCCGTCGAACAGGACGTGGCCCGAGGTGGGCTCTATGAGTCTTAGGGCGACCCTGCCCGTGGTGGTCTTTCCGCACCCGCTCTCACCCACAAGGCCGAATATCTCGCCCCTCTTGATTGTGAAGCTGACGCCGTCCACGGCCTTGACCATGAGCACCTCCCTGCGTAGGAGGCTGTCCAGTAGGCTCTGGTGGACCGGGAAGTGCTTCACGAGGTCCTTGACATTAAACAGTGTCTCGCTCATGTCCGTCACCTGTACTCCGGGTGCCTGTTCACCATGTGGCAGGCCACCAAGTGGTTCTCGTGGACCTCCAGCAGCGGCGGGGCGAGCCGGCTGCAAACGTCTTTAGCGTGAGGGCACCTGGGGTGGAACCTGCAGCCGGGCGGCGGGTCCAGCAGGTTGGGCGGGTTGCCCGTGATGGACTCCAGCCTCTTCTTCTCGCCCGTCAGCTTGGGGAACGCCCCTATCAGGCCGATGCTGTAGGGGTGGAGGGGGTGCCTGAATATCTCAACGGTGGCCGTGTTCTCCACGATGTTCCCCGCGTACATTATGATGGTCCTGTCGCAGGTCTCAGCCACCACGGAGAGGTCGTGCGATATTAGGATCATGGAGAGGCCCAGCTCCCTCTGCAGAGTCTTGATGACCTTCAGCACCTGCGCCTGCACTATGACGTCCAGGGCCGTGGTGGGCTCGTCCGCGATCACTATCTCCGGGTTGCAGGCCAGGGCCATGGCTATCATGGCGCGCTGCTTCATTCCGCCGCTGAACTCGTGGGGGTAGTTCCCGGCCCTGGATGGGTCTATGCCCACCATCCTGAGGAGCTTCACTGTGCGCTCCTCGGCCTCCCTCTCGGAAACGTCCTCGTGGGC
>DASWLJ010000320.1:0-2269 GCA_036396185.1 Bathyarchaeia archaeon
TCCTGGGCCGTGAGGGGCAGGTTCACAGTCTTCACAGTGTAGTCGGCCAGGTGTGTGCCCGCCAGCTGCTCCGGGTTTAGGCTGTACACCAGGTCGCCCACCAGTTCGGAGTAGAGTTCGCGGGTGGCCTCATCCGCCTGCAGGGTAGCCGTGAGCCCCAGGCGGTGCGGGGCAATGTACCCTATGGCTATCTTCCTGTACGTGGGGGCGGCCAGGTGGTGCACCTCGTCGAAGACTATGAGCCTGAACATGTTGCCGAGGCTTCCCGCCCTGAGGCTTGCTGAGTCGTATGTGGCCACCGTCACCGGCCTGATCTCGTCGTGGCCGCCTCCAAGGGCCCCTATACGCATCTTGAAGGCGTCCTCCAGTACCTCTCTCCACTGGTCCACCAGGACCACCGTGGGCACCACCACCAGTGTCGAGCACTGGAGCTCCTCCAGCGCCTTGACTGCGAGGATCGTCTTGCCTGCACCCGTGGGAAGGACTACTATCCCGCGGTCCCCGCTACTCCTCCACCGGGAGAGGGCCTCGGACTGGTAGTCTCTGAGCTTGAGTTCTGTCCGTAGGGGCGGAGGAGCCTGGTCCTTGAGGGCCTCATCCCTGTATGGGGTTGCCGTCGCCTCCAGGTGCTTCACCACGTTCCTGTACATGTAGGCGGGGTACTCGTCAGCCAGCTCCACGGAGTCCAGGTAGAGGGGGCCTCCCTCGACAGCTAGCCTTCCCTGACGGTACCTGAGGGTGATCATGGATGGTTTTCTTCACCTAGATTACGCGTACACGGTGATAAGGTGTGCTCAGCCGCCGGCGGCCCTACCTCTGCAGGTCACCCTGTGGGGTCCGCCTTCTCCTCCATCCACCCTGAACCTGGAGCCCGTGAAAGTCTCAGCGAGCCTGATGGCTGTCAGGGCGTGTAGGGATAGCTCGCACGTGGTGAAGGCGGACTCTCCGTCGGCGAGGGACATGGGCAGGATGAGGTGGTCGGCTGTGTGGGGGTCCACCTGGGCCCCGCTTCTAATGTACGCTATGAGGGCTTCGGCGGCCTCCGCCCCCACGGCCTCGGCTGGCTTACCCCTCTCCCCTAGGGCGCATGAGCCCAGGTACATGGAGTCGGACCAGAGGCAGATTAGGCTTCCAGGTGAAAGAGGCGTATCCGTGCCCTCGAGGGCCACAACATCTATCCTCGGCTTGAGCTTAGCCTTCTTTAGGGCGTCCTGGGCGGCCTTGCCCTGCCTCAGGGCGACATGCACGGGCAGACTGCCGCAGAGGGACAGGCCGTGGACCACCTTCACCGGGCTCTGAGTTACGCTGAGCGGCGTGAGACGCCTAATGGGCTTGATGTGGGCCTCCGCCTCGCCGCCGCCCTTGGGGTAGAACCCGTGGCGTCTGACCGTGAGCACGCATTCGAGGCCCATGTGGTTGAAGGCCCTCCACACGACGTTCTCCAGGAAGGGTGTGGGGGGCGACCACTTGACGGCCGTGCCCCCGACCACGCTGAGCCTGACCGGACCATCGGCGTAGGCGGCTATGGGTGTGAGGCACTGAAGGAGCAGGGTCACGCTGCCCGCTGTCCCAATGTCGAAGCGGTAGTCGCCTCCCCTTATCGTGCCCGGGCTGAATTCTATCTCCTTTGACCCGGCTCTGTCGCCGGATAGCTGGGCTCCGCACATCTCGGCGGCGGCCCTGAGTGTCGTGAGGTGCTGGGGCTTGAGGCCCGGGTCGCTCCTCCCCGACCTGACGTTCTCCACCAGAACGGGTTCACCCATGATTGCGCTGTAGGCGGTGGCCATGCGGAGGAGCTGTCCTCCGCCCTCCATCATGGAGCCGTCCACGGTGATCATGGGTCCACCGTGAGGGCTTGCCCTCCGCAGAACCGGGGGAGAACCTCCCTGGCTATTCTCGACGCCTGGGAAAGGGTCGCGAGGGTTACGCCCGGCGCCCCGCACATCAGCATCAGGATGTTCACTGTGCTCATGTTCACCTTGCTGTGGTCTGCGTCCCTGTACGGGTACACGGCCACAAGGCTCTCATCGTCCTGGATCACGGCCTCTCCGCCGGCGAGAGTCATGGGCTTCTCTATACCTATGCCCGTGAACAGTTCGCCGGCTTCGGCTTCCCGCATGAGGAGCTCACCCCTCAGGAGGTCGGCGTCGAAGCTTGCTATGGGTATGGCGGTCTCCATGCTGACCAGATTGTATGCATCCACCCACGTGTTGATCATGGGTATTGGGTTGTCTCTCAGAACCCGCCGTATAAGGGCCTCCGCCGCCGG
>DASWLJ010000321.1:0-6025 GCA_036396185.1 Bathyarchaeia archaeon
CGAACAGAGCGCAGGTTCAAAGGGTCCACGGTGGCCTCCACCCGGTTCAGCCCAAGCTCGCCGAACCCGTAGCCGAGGAGCGCCTCCACGGCCTCCGCCATGTAGCCGCGGCCCCAGTGCCCCTTCAGCAGGTCGTAGCCCAGCTCCGCCCTGCGGTCCCTCTCACTGTACTTGTAGAGGCCCAGGGTGCCCACAGCCTCGCAAGTCTCCCTGAGCTCCAGCGCCACCCTGAAGTGGTCCTCGAACCCGGGCCTCAAGTAGCCCTCGTACATCCTCCTGGCGTCCTCGGGGGCGGCCAGGTCGGGGTAGGACGAGTACCTGTTGGTCTCGGGGTCAGAGAACAGCCTGTAGATGAAGCCCAGGTCCATCTCCGTCAACGGTCTGAGCCTTAGCCTCTTCGTCTCCAGCAGGGGCGTCTCCATGCCTTCCACGGGGCAATGTAACGCCTCGCGGTGATAAAACTACCTCAGTCGGCACCTAAACCGGCGTTGTTAAGCCGCCGCCTTCACGGCGGCCCGCTCCTCCACGCACCTGGGGCACTCAAGCCTCCCATCGTAGCCGTGGGGGTAGCTCTCCACCAGCCCGTGGACGGGGCACTCGAAGGCGTAGTGGGGCAGCGGGCCCCTCCACCCGTCCCTGCTCCTCTCCCCGACGCAAACGTATCCGCTGAGCTGCATCCTGAGGCGGTTCAGAAGGCTGATCCTGGGGTCCATGGCTTCCTCAGGTACACCTTGACTATTAACTTTTAAAGAATCTAAGTCTGTAGCCTTCCACTACACAAATGATAGATAACTGATCTATATACCTTTGAGTGGCTACGTCTCGGCATTGGCGTACAGCTCGACGAGGCCGCATGTGAGGCACCTCCGCCCCTTGACGGCCATGGTGCGCACCTCGTCGCTCTTAATCAGGAACCCCTTCTTCTCACCCGTCTTCTCGCTCCACCTGAGCCCCGTGTCCTCTGAGGGGGTTATGCTGCCCATGCTTATGGCCGGTATGGGCATCATGCCTCCCATCATGGGGCTGCCCGACATGACCGGGACGTTGACGTACGCTTCCCCCTCCACCATCTCTCCGCCACACTTGGGACACTGAACCATGTGCGAAACCCCAATAGACTGCGTTCCACCGCCGTTTAACGTTTCGGGTGAACCCATCGGGAGTCCACCTGAGAGAAAACCCCAGCAAAAGAGTCTTTAATCCGCGCCGCTATCAACCATTGGTCGAAAATGACCGGATTCGTAGACGCAGCCGACATACTATCGGGACGGCACGAGGACGGTGCCGAGGTAAAGGTCCGCGGCTGGGTGTACACCAGCAGGAGCAGCGGCGGCATCCAGTTCCTCGAGCTGAGAGACGGGACAGGAGTAATCCAGTGCACCCTGAATAAGCGCGGCGTGCCCGAGGAGACCTACGCGTACGTGGGGAAGCTGAACCTTGAATCCACCATCGAGCTCAAGGGCAACGTGAAGCGGGACGAGCGCGCCCCGGGCGGCTGGGAGCTGCGCGTCAACGGTATCGGTACGGTCTACGAGGCTCAGCCCGACTACCCCATCGTGAAGAAGGAGCAGGGCCTGGAGTTCCTCATGGACAACAGGCACCTGTGGGTCAGGGAGCCCAGGCTCCAGAACGTATTCCAGCTGCGCGCCAGGTTCCTGAGGGCTGCCAGAGAATACTTCGACCTGAACGGCTACACTGAGTGCCACAGCCCCAGCTTCATGACTGCCAGCGTGGAGGGCGGAGGCACCCTGTTCAGCGTGGACTACTTTGAGCGCAAGGGCGTCTACCTGAGCCAGAGCTGGCAGCTATACGCGGAAGCCATGATAGCCACCCTGGGCAAGATATACACTGTGGCGCCCAGCTTCAGGGCCGAGCCCAGCCGCACCCGCCGCCACCTGAGCGAGTTCTGGCACCTGGAGGTGGAGGAGCCTTGGACGGACCTCGCAGGCATCCAGGCTACGGGCGACAGGCTCGTCTGCCACATAGCCAACGCCCTGGCCCGGGACGAGCCCGAGAAGGTGCGGAAGGCGGGCGGAGACCCCGGGTACCTGGCCCGCCTTGAGCCGCCGTTCCCCAAGATCAAGTACGACGAGGCCGTGGAGATCGTCCAGAAGAAGGGCGTCGAGATGTACTGGGGCGACGACTTCGGGTACCAGCAGGAGGAGCCCCTCACCAAGCAGTTCGAGACCCCCTTCTGGGTCGTGGGGTTCCCCAGCGGCATCAAGCCCTTCTACCACATGCCCGACCCACAGCGGCCCGAGGTCACCCTGAGCTCGGACCTGCTGGCCCCGGCCGGCTACGGCGAGATCATAGGGGGCGGCCAGCGCGTCCACGACTACCAGCAGCTGTACCAGAGGACGATAGACGACGGCCTGGACCCAGCAAACTACGCGTGGTACATGGACCTCCGCAAGTGGGGGACAGTGCCCCACAGCGGCTTCGGCCTCGGCGTCGAGCGCGTCATCATGTGGATGCTGAACCTGGAGCACATACGGGACACGATACCGTTCCCCAGGGACATGCGCCGCGTCTACCCCTAAACCCTTTTTAGCGGCGGTTACCCGAGAGACCTAAATGTACGTATTAGACGTGGACTACAGGTCGGGTAGCAACACCCTCCACAGGGAGGAGTGCGTCCACGCAGTCCCCGACAACAGCCCAGACAAGACCGTTGGGGGGCTCGGGGAGGGGGGAGGCTGGATCAGCTTCACCAGCCCCGGCGAGGCCCTCAGGTGGCTCAAGGAGAACAGGGTCCGTGGCCTCATAGTTCACTGCAGGTACTGTGCGCCTCTCAGCACCATGACGCCTGAGCCCGCGGCTAGGCTTAACGTTAACCTTCTGGCGACGGGGTGCGATGCATGCACGCGGGAGATGACGCTCATGGACACCAAGTCCATCAACAAACGGCTTGAGTCCGGAGTCAGGGTCCCAGGTAGTCTAAGCTACCCCTCTGACTCCCTCTGCCTGAGCATCCAGTAGCCTAGTGCCATCTGCCAGACGCCCAGGGAGCCCGCCGAAGCCAGCTCCTTTAAGGCGTTGATGGGTCCACCCAACTCCATCACGGCGACGCCGATGACGCCCCCCAGGATGCCTAGGGCGGCGTAGACCTTCAAGCTCCTCGTCCATAGGTAGACGCTGTACGCCACCATGCTCAGGGGGATCAGGACGAACAGCACGATGGCGAGGAAGTCGTGGATGGGCTGGTGCTGGACGGTGGCGACGCCGAGCACCGCCGTCAACACGGAGGCCGCCAGGTAGACTGCGCTCCCCACCTGCCCCCTCCGGTCCCTCTTGGACACCTCGAAGAGGCCCGTGCTGAACATCATCATGACGGCCCCCGTCATGAGGAGCCCGCTGTTGAACAGGATGGCGCCGAACCCTTCGGCGCCGAGCTGGCTCAGCGTGTGGCTGGCTGGGTCCCAGCCCGGCGTATACTGGACGCTGAGGAAGATCATCAGAGCCCCAATGATCGGAGCCGCTACACCGAAGAACCCCATGAGCCTGACGATCTTGACGTTCATTGGGACAGTAGTGAGACTACTCTTCTATAAGCGTCGTGATGAAAAAAGGAGGGCTTACCTCAGCTGCTTCACGTACTCGGACCGCTCCAGCGCCTTCACCAGAGCCACACCCAGCACCGTCACGGCCACAAGGCTGCTCAGCGTTATGCTGACCATCATAGCCAGCCAGGCAGGGAGCTGTAGCCCCATGATGCTGGGCGGCGGAAAGAAGAGCCACAGGTAGCCGCCCACCACGACGCCGATGACCAGCGACGCCGCCACAGACGCGGGAACCAGCCTGTCCTTGAACCTGTAGATGATGTAGCCAGCGGCCAGGTTGGCTGCGGCGCCGAGGATCACGTCGATGGGGCTCAGGAACCAGTAGGCGTTAGCCACCAGTGCCCCTAGGGCTACGCCAAGGACCGCCGGCGGCCCCAGGAGGGCTGACAGCGGAATAAGGCAGTCCGCTAACCTCAGTTGTATCGGCCCAAAGCTTATGGGCGCAAGGATGATCACGGTGGCTGCGTAGAGGGCAGCTATAACGGCTGATAGACTGATCTGTCTCGTGTTCACGTTTCTACCTCCTTACTCCGGGGTTTCTAGGGCGGAACGGGTCGGAGGCCCCACCTACCCGCCAAGAAGGGCAGACCACTGGGCCGCTTATAACGGTTTCCGGTGGGTTGGGGCCCATGTGTGTATGGCCGGGCGACAGGGCTCAGTTTAAGAACACTGGTTTGGCTGTCAGCCCCTGGCGGTCACGAGGGTAACGGGTTCATCACCTTTCCCTGTCGCGCCCTCTAATCATTCATCTGCCTGACAGGTCCCTTATCTTGCTCTTGATCTCGAAGACCCGGCGGTCGATGACCTGCTCGAACTCAGCCATCTCGTGGAGGCTTATGGGCTCCCTGCTGTGCATCTTGTAGTTGATGAAGTAGCTGAACGCCTCCGCGTATATCTTGCCGAACATGGCGCTCTCGGCGTCCGCGACGATGCCCATCTCCTCGAAACGCTTGAAGGTGTTGTGGTTGAGCTCCAGGCGGCGGTCCATGAGCTCGTCGTCTATGGCCTGCTCCACGACTCCGCGCGCAACTGCCTCCAAGGTTGACCGCCTTGGACTCGGCCCGACGGTTAAAAACAATTGAGGAGACGTATCACATACCGCTGTAATAGCATATTTTTAGCTAACCACGTTAGCGAACACGAATATGGAACCCAAAGACTGTATGCAAAAACGTTTACTCAAAATATCCATAAAGTCGTTCGCCGACAATATATCATGGACTACCTCCCCGAAGACGTTAGACGCCACTATGATGATTACGGTGAGAGGGAGTGGGCGAGGCTTGAGGACCTCCACGGGCGTGTCCAGTTCGAAGTCACAACCAACGTAATCAGCAGGTACCTGAAGCCGGGAGACCACGTCCTGGACGCCGGCTCAGGGCCGGGAAGATACGCCTTGTGGCTCGCGCAGCGGGGGGCGCAGGTGTTCCTGGTGGACATCTCCGGCCGCCAGCTGGAGCTCGCCCGTGAGAAAATACGGGAGGCGGGCGCCGGTGCCGCAATCACGGGGATGGTAATGATGGACATCTGCGACATGCGGGGGATCGATGACCACATCTTTGACCTTGTGCTGTGCCTGGGAGGCGCCTTGTCTTACGTGAGAGAGAGGAGGCACGACGCAGTTGATGAGTTCATCAGGGTGGCTAAGCCGGGTGCGCCCATAATCATCAGCGCGATGAGCCTCCTGGGCACCTTCCACCTGATAGGCACCACCGACGCCGCGGGGTTCCTTGAGAAAATATCAGACCACACGGAGTGGGCTCCCGGCAAGCCTTTCCCCGACGTGCTGGATAGCAGGCGGGGGAGCTCGGAGTGGCACGCTCCCATGACTCTATACACCTCCACCTACCTTAGAGGGTTCCTAGCTGACCACGGGTGCCGGGTGTTGGAGATGGCCGCAGCTAACACCATAACCAGCGGCGTCCACGCGTACGAGAGGATACCCGCCTCGCCTGAGGCGGTGGAGACCTTGATACAACTGGAGAAGCAGTTCTCCACCAGGCCAGGGCTCGTCGACGTTGGTGAGCACATAATAGTGGTGGCGAGGACCCCTACCGTATAGTGCCTAGAATTCCTATTATATGCGTAGCTGAAATAGAGTGGGAGCCCATGACGCCATCGATAATCGACTACCACGTCCACGAGAGCCACAGCAGGGACGCCCCGACGGCTACCATCCCGAGCCTGGTCGCGGCCGCCGAGGCCAGGGGCGTCGAGGAACTGGCCTTCACCACGCACCTCATACTGGAGGGCCAGGACATGTACCTGGGCGTGCAACCTGACGAGCTGGACGGCTACTTCAGGCTCATTGAGGAGGCCCAACTGGACACCGACGTGAGGCTTAGGGCCGGCCTGGAGGTGGACTACTTCAGTTTCCAGGAAAGACGGATAGAAACTATCATAGATGAGCACCCCCTGGACTACGTGCTCGGAAGCACCCACTACATAAACGGCGTCGACATAGG
>DASWLJ010000322.1:0-11282 GCA_036396185.1 Bathyarchaeia archaeon
GAGCTGAGGCTCTGCGCCCGCTGCTCAGGCTACGTCGTCGGCCTCGCGGCCCCGGCCCTGCTCTCAGCAGACCCCACTGCACTGAGCCCCGCCGCCAGGCTGCCGGCCCTCATCCTCCTCGCAGCCCCCCTCGCCCTGGACTGGGTCACCCAGTCGTGGGGCCTCAGGGAGAGCACCAACCCCGTGAGGCTGGCCACGGGCATCCTCATGGGGCTGGACATATTCCTGTTCTCCAGGCTCGGCATCCAGTCCGGGAGGACCATATTCGTCTGTGCGGCACTGCTCGTGGCCTCCGCAGGGTACCTGGGCAAGCTCAAGAGACAGAATAACAACGCTTAATACACTCAACGTATTACATGTAACGTATTATGACCACCGTAATCTCCATACGCGTACCAGACGAGACCAAACAAGACATAGACAAATACGGCATAGAGGTCAGCTCAGTGGCCAGAAGAGCCATAGAAGAGGAGATACGGAGAAGGAAACTGGAAGAAGCGACAGAGGCCGCCGAGGAGCTCGGGGACTACTTCTCAAAGATCCCCGAGGAGCAGGTCCTCAACTGGATCAAGGAGGACCGGAGGACCCGCTGAATGCCCCTCTTCGACGCCAGCAGCGTCCAGGCGGCCCTCAGAAAGCTGCGAGGAGACGCTGTCCCAATCCTGAAAGGCCAAACAGTCCTGGACCTCACCCTCTACGAGCTCGGCAACGTCGTCTGGAAGGAAAACCGCGCATCCGGCGGAGACCCGAGGGAAGCAGCGGAGAGGGTGAAGACCATCGTGAGACTCCTCTCCATCATGGAAATAAGGAGAATAGACCCCGGCGAGATGCCGGCCATCGCCGAGAACGCCTCGAGGCACAGCCTCACCTTCTACGACTCAGCTTACCTCACAGCCGCACTCACATCGGCCACCTATCTAGTAACCGAGGACACGGACATCCTGAGGGCCGCGCAGGAGGCAGGCCTCACAGCATCACCCATGGACCAGTACATGAAAACATTTGACTGAGTGACGACTAGCCCCGCCATGAACCTTAACCAGCGAAAAGGGATCTTGACGAAAAAAGGTTGGAGGGTACCATATTATAGCGGTTTTCTCGGTCATAAAACCTGTATACGTCGCCTCCCCGCGGATCAGCGGAGACAAACGTAGAGTCCTAAGCGGTGAAGCATAAGACGCCCCAGAAAATGGAGGAAAAGGATCGTAGAGAAAGCACGAGGCAGGAGATGGAAAATTTTTTTCCTGTTCTAACAGGCCAGCCGTTATAAGGAAAACCGGGTGAGGCTAGACGCCGATGCACGGCGCCAGGTAGTAGACCAGCCTGCCCTGAGGGATCTCGAACTCCATCTTCACAGGCATATCCGTGCTCAGCTCCAGGGACGCCACCTCGCTCACAGCCCCAGCCGCGTTAGCAATATCACTAAGGTAGCTCAACGTGAACGTGGCCCCGCTAACCTCATCCACCTTAAGATCGAGAAGGTCGTCGCTGTCCCTCTCCCACTCACTGAAGCTACTGCCCATATCGCCCTCCGCACTGATCTTCAGCAAATCCTTTTCCACCTCGACGCGCACGTGCTCAGACACCAGGTCCGCGTCGCGGATGGCCATACGCAGAGCGTTCGTCGTGAGCCTCGCCTTGGCCTTGAAGAATATCTTCGGCTGAGGCACCTCCTCGTCCAGCGGCTCAAGGATAGGCATCTCGAACCTACGGCTATGCCCCCCACGCTTGCAGTGGATCACAAGCCTGGCCTTCTCCTCGTTCAACACTATCCGGACCTGCTCGTCCTTCTCCACCCTGTCCAGGAACCTGAGGAACTCCTTGATGTTGATGCTCAGCTTCGGCTCACCCTCGCACCTGTAACCGTCGAAGAAGCCACCCGGAAGCTCAAAGTCCACCATGGCCACGTGGCTCGGGTCCATGGCCAGCAGCCTCACCTGAGCCTCGTTCAGCGCGAAGGTGCCCTCCTCCACGATGACGCTAAGCGCCTTCACCAGGCTCCTGAACGGGTCAATCCTTGAAACCTCAACCTCGAACAAAGCCAACATCCTCAACTAAACACGATATTGCCGCACACTACAACGACGCTACACCATAAAAATTAGATGGTCAACTGTAGTCGCGCCAAGTGTGCCCACACTTGGTGCACCTGAAGAACTGGGTCGAGCTCTCATCCACCCCACGCGTCTGAACCATCCACCAGTAAGCCTCGTCGTTGCCGCACTTCTCACACTTGGCCTTCGTCCTGGGCATGGTGCTCAGCTTGCGCTCCTTCTGGCCCACGACGATGATCTTCTCGTCCCTGTGGCCGCTGCGGCTGATCTCCCTCGTCTCCTCCAGAGGCTCCTCCCACCCACACTTGGGGCACACGTAGCACTTCTTACTGTTGTCGGCGACGCAGAAAGCCCCGCACTGTGGACAAAACTTCAGACCAGACGCCTCCGTTCGCACACTATCCAGCAGAAACTGTTTTTAAACCTTGTGCATGCCCAGCCCGGCGAGGCCGCCGGCGGCCAGGGCCGCCACCCTCAGCGCCTCAGGGTACCCGCCGACAGAGACCGCGTCCAGAACCCCGGGGGCGTCGGCCTCATCCAGCCACGCGCAAAAGACAGAATGTCCACCCCACCGGAGCATCCCGTCCGGCGCCTCGTCCCCCGCGTCCAGTGCGAGCACCGGTTTACCTGAGCCCTCCGCCAGTCGGACGGGGTCGACCCGGCAGCCCGGGGGCAGCGACGCCGCGTCGACGACGATGACCCTCACCTGGCCCAGGTGGCGTGAACGCAGGAGGGCGCCGATAAAGGCTTCGGTGACGTCTCCGCCGGTCGACTCCGAGCACAGGACGCCCTCGAGGCCCAGACGCCCCCTGAACACCGCGCCGACCGCCACGAACCCGTCGCCCAGCGGAGCCGCGGCTAGACCCAGAACCCTGATGTTCCTCTTAACCTGCCTGATCCGTGTGGGCTTCAGAGGCGTGGCCCCCACGTGGAAGGGTCACCTCCTGTACTCTTGGAGGCTCGCCTCGAACTCGGCGAGGAACTCGTCCAGCTTGCCGCCTACGGCCGCGGCCGCCCTCCTCACCGCCTCAAGGTGCTTGTCGCCCTTCCTGAGCTTTATGAACATCTTGCTCCGGTCCATCAGCGGGTGTGGCTTGCTGTACCCGGCCATCTCCACCTCGGGGTCCTCCAGGAGGCTGCTCTGCAGCAGGTTCAGCAGCGTGTGTCCCTCGCCGCTGAACTCCATCTCCATGTACTCGCCCTCACGCTTGGCTATGTTTATCTTCAAACCAGCTCCTCCTTACCGTAGCTTCTGGCGGTCTTGCGCCGCTCGACCCTACCGCAGTCAGGGCACGTGAGGTTTCCCTGGCTCCTCTCCAGGAGGCCGCCGCACCTGCTGCAGTACGCGTATATCACGCCGTAGTCTGGGCTCGCCAGGGTCATCTGGTTGAGCCTGTTCCTGGTGTTCACGATCTTTCCCTTCACCACGTCGCCGCTCCTCAGCGCCATGTCGATGTTCTTCACGTACTCGGTGCTGATGTCGCTGATGTGGACTACGCCGCTGTACGTGGGGTGAACGTGTTTACCGTCCAGCATGAATATGTCGACCCGCGCGTCCTTCCTCGCCACCGAGCCGACCTCCGCCACCGCCTCCATGCCCTCCAACGGCACAAGTATCTCGGGCGTACACTTATCCACAAGCACGGACCTGGTCTCAGGCTGATGCCTTGTAACACCTATCTCAGATGACCGAACATCCCCGTCAAGCTGGTACGTGCCCCTACCGTCGCTGTACTCCTCTATGACGGCCAGCTTCTCCCCGGGGAAGACCTCTCTCTCCTCAGGCTTCTTCGCCATATTCGTCTTCCTTCTATCCATTACATTCCCCCGGTTTCGCTCCCCGGGGGACACCGTTGAGTGTGATGATGACGTGGGCTGATACGGTGGCGTGTTTTAAAAACCCAGCGGTCACCCCACGATGCCTCTGCCCCAGACGTCCTCCCACTTGAGGTCGCCGAGGGCCACGTACGCCTCCCGCACGGTCAGCATAGGCCGGTCGACCCCCGGCAACCCATCCATCGCCACCCGCGGGCAGGCCGTCACTATGAACGCCTGGGGCTCAACGTAGTTGTTCAGGTGCTCGGGCCTTACTTCGTCCATGTAGATGACCGCGGCCTCGACCCCCCGCTCCCTGAACCTCCGCTCCAGCTCCTGGGCAATGTCCAGGGCCACCTGGCCCGGCTTAGAGGATACAAGGATACCCAGCTTGTCGGCGCCCTGCGTCACAGCTATGCCGGCGTACCTCTTCTTAGCGAGCCCCATGAACTCGTCCAGGTGTCTGACGGCCACGGAGCCGTCATACGGATTGGCGACGACCACAGGTTTCCCCGTGCTGAGGACGAGGCCGACGGGGTGAAACTGGCCTCCGCCTATATAGAGGAACGCGTCCACGTCCTCGGCAACCCTTAAAGCCGTCCCGTAGTGGCACCCGAGCACCTGGCCCCTGAAGGGAGTCTTGGCGTCTCCCTCACCCATCACGGCATGCAGGCCGCGTCTAGCCATCTCTGAGGCGACCTCAGCCAACTGGTGGACGTGCTGGATGGTCGTTACGACTCCGATCCTCTTCCACGGGCCGAAGTATGGCAGGCAGTCCTCCACGAGGCGCTTCACATCGATGTCCACCTCGGCGTGGATGTAGAGGACGGGCACGTCGCCGTCTTCCACCATGGGGCTGTGGCCGTAGTGGACCAGCAGGTCGGCGTTCAGCTCGATTGCCTGCCTGCTAGCTACGTCGCAGGCGCCGTAACACGAGTCCCCTGACAGGAACACCTCTGCGCCTGTGCCTTCACGGATGGCCTTCACCAGCTGGAAGGCGAAGGGCCTCATCCCGTCCGGTAGCTGGAGCAGCACGCGCCTAGAGCCTCTTCTCTTGACCTCCTCCACGACCTTGGGGAGCTCCAGGTTATACAAGTCGTTCACACTGGATAAATGAACAATGGCTTCGGGTTAAAATGTTACCCAACCAACATCCAACCTCAACACTCCTTAATTGAGCCATACGGTATTTTCCTGCATAGCTCAATTCTACCATCATGCCCAAACATGATGGCGAAGCCGTATGAAACGTGGCTTGCCTCGTCAGTCCGTCACGGCGAAGCCGTGGAGGAGGAGGGGATAAAAATATGGATTATTGGTAGCTAATTAAATTATTACTCATAGCCCAGTTCGTTACGAATCAACTCACAGATCTCAATCGTCCTATCTCTAAGCATCTCCATCATATTCAAAGTTACACCAATCGACAACCCAATATCAGGATCAGCATACCCTTGAGAACCACCAGCCCCACTATGACCGAAAGCAGTAGACCTTGGGCCAAACTTATGGCCCTTTTCACCACCAAGATCAAAACCAATCCCACCTCTACCAGAGCTAAGAGTTACAACATCAAAATCCTCTGTAACAAACCTCTGCATTTCCTTGATTCTGGAAGAGGAAACAATCCTCACACCGTCAATCTCCCCCCCATTAGCCAAGGCTCCATACATCCTAGCTAATGCCCTAGCGGTAAAATGACCATTAAATGAAATAAGACAGGCTTTCCTCATCTCAATATCATTACATTTCTCCCATTCTTCACGTGTTCTCGGTAAAGCTTTGAAGAACTCGCTATCAGGTGGATATCCCAACTTTTCTGGGTTCCATACCTTTATTGTGGTTAATCTGTTTTCAACTCCATCAGGAATGCCAGCATACATTTCATGTTCAACGCCGAGCGGCTTAGCTATCCAGTCACGTATAACATCACTAATGTGCAATCCAGAAGCTTTCTCTATTATACCGCCAACAATCCAGCTGAATGTAAGATTTTGATACCCCCTTTTTGTTCCAGGTGTGAAGCTTGGAATAGCATCTTCAACGTATTTTATCCCTGCCTCCCAGTCATGTAGATCAAAGTCGTGCTCCGTTGGACTTGTATACACGCCTGTCCTGTGGCTCAAAGCTTCAGCAACTGTAACCTTGTCTTTGCCATGTTTCCCGAACTTTGGCCAATAATCTGCGACAGGGGCATCATACTCGATGATTCCTTTATCGGCTAATATATGCAAGGCTGTTGCTGCCACTCCTTTTCCCGCTGAGAAACAGTTGAACAGAGAGTCAGCTTGTACAGGTCGATCACTATCTGGACCCATAGATCCTGCCCAAGTGTCCACGATCTTTTCTCCATAATGATATGCACACACTTGGACTCCAATTTGACGCCCATCAGAGATCTGTTTATTGATGAGTTTCTCAACTTTTTCATTAAGCTCAGGAATCATAATTACACCCAGCGTAGAATGAGGATAAAATTATGGATTAGGATTTAGAGTATTTGGTAGATTTTATATATTACTTTCCTTCTTCGAGCGCGCGCAGGCACTAGTTAGTAACTTGTAGCACTATTACGTTGCAACTGGAAAAAAGAGGCCCTTTTTTTTCTACAGCTTCATCAGAACTACATCGTCTCAAAGCAGTTCAGCGAAGCTCAAGGAAGGAAGGGGTTAAAATGTTACAGCTCTGACGCCACGATCCTCGTGGGGACGGGGAACTTGTCGCCCGCCCTCTTGAGGGCCTCTTTGGCGTACTCGACGTACTCCTTGTCCACCTCGGCGACGAAGATTGGCTGGTTCGGCTTGATCCTAGCCGCGACGGCGGTGGGCTTACCGTACGCGTTCTTCATGCCCTCCTGGAACCTGTCGGCCTGGGCCACGTTGACCCTCTTGTGCTCCCTTATGATGTTGTGGGGGAAGGGCACTACCTTGAGCATGAAGTTGTCTCTCCCCACGTACTTCTCGAAAATCCTGTTGGCCGCGACCCTGGCCGACTCCAGGGCGTTGTGCCTGATCTGCACTTCCTTGAGGTTGATCAGCTCCACCCTGTAGGCGAACTCGCGGCCAGTGTTACCCATGGTGAACTTGACGATCTTTGAACCGGGGACACCGCCCATGTACTTGCGTTTGGTGTAGGGCATGTTCTTCTTGAACTTGAAGTTGCTGGCGTTCATCGCTCTGTCCCACCTGAGTAGCCCAGTAGATTAATAAAAAGGTAGTGCAAGAGGAGGCGGCCGCGGCCCTATTCCTCTTCAGCCTCACCCGATTCGTTGACGCGCACCACCGCCCTGGGTTTCAGCCTCATCACCTTGACCAGCAACGCTATAATCACGACTATGAGGGCGGCCAGAACGACCAGCAGCATGTCGGCTAGTGCTTCATCCATCACAGTAATTTATATTAAGATGAATATTTATGTGTGAGTCTACGCGGGCCTCACGAAGAGGTAATACTTCTGCTCCTGGCTCAGCTCCTCCTGGATGCGGCGGGCGATGAGCTTCACGGGGTCGGTGAGGTTGACCCTCTCCCTCAAGTCCTCGAAGCCCGTGAAGGGGGCCTTCTCCCTCAGCTCCAGTATCTGGAACATCAGGCGTTTACCGATCCCGGGTATCAGTTCGAGGCTGTGCATACGCGGCGTCAGAGACGGGCTCGTGTTTATGAACTCTATAAACCTTCTCTCATTGTTCTGCACGACGGCCTCTATAACAGTTATGAGCTCCGCCTTGGCCTGCGAGGTCAGTTCGTCGTAGGCGATCCTCCCCAGTATGTGGCTCACCAGGGCTCTGTCGCCTTTCCCGACGTAGATCCTGTCCTTGATGTTGTACTCTGCGTCCCTGTTGGGCGTCGCCTCGAGGAGGGTGAAGTACTCCTCGCCGAGGAGCTGTATGACCCCCGACGCCGTGTGGGCCGTCCTAGGTGCCCCTGGTCTGCCGTGGGGCAGGTAGTCGAGCACGTAGGCGTATTCCTCGTACTTCTTAGGCTCCTTGTACAACTCGCTCAACTCCAGGGGGCTGCTACCGGGATACTATTCTCTGACCCGGTATTTTTCAATTATCCCTAAAATCTTGGTTAACGTGTCCTCTGCGACGATGCGCTGCCTTCCCAGGAAGGTGCGTATCTCGGGGACGGTCTCCGGCATACAGTTAGCTATCTGTACGGCCAGGACCCTGTCGAGCTTGGCTTCCTTCACCAGCTCGTCTGTGAGCTTGGCCGCGGCTTCGCTGTCCAGCTTGCTGAACCGGATGGTGTACTCCAGCACCCGGCGCTGAAGGGGGTCAAGGTCCTCGGCCTTGTCCATGAGAAGCTTCCTGGCCTCGGCCACCGTGATCTCCTTCCTGTTTATGACGGACATGCGATCAGCCTTCGTGCTTCCTTATGTGCTCGGGTGTGGCTATGATGGTCTTCACGGTCTTCCTCTGAGGTATCTCGAGTACGTAGGCTCTTCCTCTCTGGCCCATGACGTTGGCCACCTTTCCCTGGTATCTCTTGTGGGGCATGCCCTTGTGGACGGCCGGATCGATGGTGATGACTACTTTCTCGCCCGCCTCGTACTTGGTTAGCAGTCTGCTCAGTGGGAGTCTCCCCTTCTCTCGGACCCGTTTGCTCAGGGCCGATCTGCTCTTTCTGCGTATTCCGCTACTTCTTTTTCCCATTTTCGTGTTCTCCTATCCAAACTTGAAAGGCATCTGCCGCCGCATTCTTCGGCTGCCCTTCATCTGTTTAAGCATTTTCCTCATAGTATTATACTGTTTTATAAGCTCTCTTACTTCCCGCTCCTCTGCGCCGCTTCCCCTGGCGATACGCCTCATCCTGCTGGCGTTGAGGACCTTGGGGTCCTCTCTCTCCTCGGGCGTCATGCTCTGGATGATGACCTTCCACCGGGACAGCCTCTCCTCCGCGTTCTCCAGCTCCTCTGTGGGCAGCTGGTAGCTGAACCCGGGTATCATGCTCAGCACCTTCTGGAGGGGGCCCATGTTCTGCATGGCCTCGAACTGGTTGTACATGTCCTGGAGGCTGAACTTGCCGCTGAGCATGGCCACGACGTCCTTCTCGTTGACGGGCATATCGGCCTCCTTCACCTTGGCCACCAGGCCCTCGATGTCGCCCATGCCGAGGAGGCGGCCGATGAATCTGCTTGGCACGAAGGCCTCCAGGTCCTCGATCTTCTCGCCTGTCCCGATGAACTTTATGGGGACGCCGGTGGCGGCGACGCTGCTCAGGGCGCCTCCGCCCCTGGCTGTGCCGTCAAGCTTGGACACGATTATGCTGCCGACGGCCGCCGCCTCCTTGAAGGCCCTTGCCTGGGACGCCGCCTGCTGCCCTATGGTGCCGTCGAGGACCAGTATGATCTCATGGGGCTTGACTGCTGCCTCTATCTGCTGCATCTCCCTGATGAGGCCTATTTCGTCCTTGTGGCGGCCCGAGGTGTCCAGGATGACCACCTCGGCGTCGTTGAAGTGGGCTACGCCGCGTTTCGCCAGGGCCACGGGGTCCTTGGCGTCCGGTTCACCGTAGAAGGGCGCCTTTATGCTGTCCGCCAGCTGCTTGAGCTGGCTGTAGGCTCCGGGCCTGAACGTGTCTGAGCATATGAGCCCTACTCTGAGCCCCCTCTTCTGGAAGTAGCGCGCGAGTTTGGCGGTCTGGGTGGTCTTTCCGCTGCCCTGGATGCCCACCAGCATGATGATGTTCTGTTTTCCGGGGGCGACCTTGAGCTCCTGGGGGTTCTCGCCGACGAACCTGGTGAGCTCGTCGTAGATGACCTTGACGATGTGCTCGCGTCGGCTTATGCCGGGGGGCAGCTTCTCGTCCAGGGCCCTCTTCTGGATGCTCTGGCTCAGCTCCATGACAAGCTGGACGTTTACGTCCGCCTGGAGGAGTGCCCTCTGGAAGTCCTTTATGAGCTCCTTGACGGTGGCCTCGTCCACTACCGGGGCTTTGATTATCCTCTGTATGGCGTTGTAGAGGCTGCTGCCCAGTTTCTCGAGGACCACTGTGTTCACCCGGTATGTCTTGTACTGATGTGGGTGTCTTATAAATGTCCACTTGTGGCTGTCCCCTGGGGTCTTGGCCTTGGGAAACATTCCTTTGATATGAGGAGTTTTTCACGACGTAACTCGGTGGACATGGTTAAGGGTTACGTTTTCCTGCTTCTCGCCGCTGTCATCGTCGCCCCCCTGTGCGCTTCAGGCGAAGAGGGCACTGTGGCTGTATCTTTCCGCGAAATCTTTTTGTCGCACGTCGATGGGGCCACGGTCGTCAACGTCTCCGCTGTGGTCGAGGGTCCGTGTGCGTTGATCGACTACTGCAGCCTGGATGTGATGGTCGACGGCGTGATCGTGTATGGGGAGTGCTGGAGTGACATCCCTGGTCTGGGTGACGCGAACCCGGGTGCTGTGGCTCCGGCGACGATCAGGGTTCACACGGAGTTGGCTTTAGGCGGGGAGCACGTCATCGGTTTTAGGTGCTACGCCCGGGACGCGTTGGGCTACGCCGCTACCGTGGAGTGGGGGCCGTACCCGTGGGGGCCGGCTCCGGCCGGGGGAGACGGGCCGCGGCTGAGCACCGGGGTCTCTGTTGAGCTGGGCGAGGTTAGGGCGTGGTTCTCCGCGGATTGCCCCGGCGGGGTGCAGGCAGTCGAAGAAGTGGTGCTCGTCAACGGCCTGATGGGCTACAGTTGTTCGGGGGACTCGGGCTCATTGCCCCTGCCGAGCCTGGAGGTGAACAGGAGCCTCGCCTTGGCCTTGGGCGAAGGCGACGAGGCTCAGCTGCAGGTGCTCGCGGTCTCGGGGAGCGGCGCCAGGACCATGAGGCTGGTCTCGGCCAGCCGGGCTGAGACCGCTGCGTGGGCAGCGTACCCTGTCCGGGTGCTCGTGCGTGGGCAGGGCGAGACTGTTCCACCGGAGGGCAGCTACAGCGTACCCTGTGGGGAGACAATGCTGGTCGAGGCGAGGCCCCTCGGCGGGTCGACTTTCCTGTACTGGGTTGTTAACGGGGTTGTGCGCGGCTGCGACGCGGCGCTGCCTCTCAGCGTAGACGGGGAGACCATGGCTGAGGCGGTGTTCGAGGAGTCCGGGTCCGGGCCAGCGCTGCGCCTGCTGGAGGGCGTGGAGCCTGGCCCGACGCCGTGGATCGAGGCGCCCCCGGGCATGGTGAAGCTCACGGTCATGTCTCAGCCCGTGGGCGAGGACAACATCACCCTGTGGCCGGGGCCGGGCGTCTACCTCGCAGACGCGGGGTACGAGGTTGAGGTGCGCTGCCTTTCAGCGAACAGGGGATGGGCGTTCAGGGAGTGGTGCATCAGCAGGGGCGGCGGCGGAGTAACACGCGTTCCGGGCAGGGGCGGGGAGAACGCGGTCGGGCTGAGGCTAAACTGCGACACCGTCGTCACGGCCTGCCACAGCCAGTCGCTCAGGTA
>DASWLJ010000323.1:0-12342 GCA_036396185.1 Bathyarchaeia archaeon
AACGTGGCTGAAGAAGCCGTCCTCA
The DNA here is from genome assembly GCA_036396185.1 of Bathyarchaeia archaeon. Taxonomy (GTDB): domain Archaea; phylum Thermoproteota; class Bathyarchaeia; order TCS64; family TCS64; genus RBG-16-57-9. The sequence continues at coordinate 26 of DASWLJ010000323.1, forward strand.
TCCGTCGTCACGTCGAACTTGGTGGCAGTATCCTGCTTATAGTAGACCTGCACCTTGGTCTCCGGTAGGCTCATCTTCCCAGACAGCAGCACGTAGTCGCCTCCCAGGACCTTTTCCTTGTCCAGGCTGATGACCACAGATGTGCTTCTCATGGCCTTGTACTGGCTGGACTTGTAGACCTCGTTCCCCAGGGAGTCTACGACCACCCACTTGTAAACGACGACGGCCCCGGGGCCCTGGCCTGGAATAGTTCCGTTGTAGAGCTCGTCGTTTGACGTGTAGGGGGCCTCACTCCAGTTCCTGGAGTCTGTGCTGTACAGTAGGCTCACCGAGGTCAGCGGCGACCGGTCCTCGACCCTGCACCTCACGGGGACCTCCTCTCCGCTGTTCACCTCGGTGACTGTGTCGAGTAACGTTATCTTGGGTAAATCGAAGTCTGTTTGAACCCTGACGTTGATAGTGCCGTTGCCGTACTCGGGTAGGAGCACCAGCTGGTATAGCAGCTCGTCTTTCAGGGGCTGTTTGTAGTCTATGAGCATGTCCTCGCCGCCGGTCTCGCAGCTGTCGGACATGTTCAGGTGCCTGAAGCCCTGGGGGTCGTCGTTGACTCCGCCGTACACGCCGTCCGTGGTCCCGTTGAGGCCGCGCCACCAGGGGTTAGGTGCACCGTTGACGGTGAGCCCCACCTTTTTCTTGGTGTTGCCCACGATGTATAGCCTCGCCTCGTACATGTCGAGGGTCTCGGGCACCTCCACATCGATCTTCAGCCGCGTGTCACTTGACGTGAACTCGTACACCCACCCTGAGTCGTACCGTATCTCACCCTCGTCGCTGGGCTCCGTCAGATACCTGGAGTACCAAGTGTTCAGCTCCAGGCGCTCCACGACCATCAGCACGGCCGCCTCTGAGCCGTTGCTTTCAAGAAGATCGTTCCTCACAGTGAAGTAGTAGTTGCCTGAGACGCTCGGTGTCAGGTACCGGCCCGAACCGTCGTTGCTCACCTGTTCAGGGTAGCCGGCAGCCTCCGTGTGGCTCGACATGAACTTTGCCCCCGTCTGGGTCTCCCTGTACAGGAAGACGTCGTAGTCGGTCGTGTGGGTCGTCAGGTTAACGTACTCGCCTATGAGGTAGGCGTGGTAAGTGTGGCCGCCCTCCAGCGTGTAGTTGTACGTGGAGACATCCCCGGGCAAGGTGTAGTTCTCGGGTATCATCACGGGCCAGCCGAGGCGCGGGACGTTGATGAACGTCCCGTCGTATGCGTAATACGGGGCCGCAGAGACTGGTTCGACGAAGCTTAGAAGTAGAATGATTGCTACTGCTGTGCTCAGCCTCCAGTTTCTTTGTGGGTGCATCTAGGACACGCCTAATTCGGCGTTTCATTGTGTGTGATCTGTTAAAGTCATTATGAAGTTGTGTTCCGTGATTGGGTTACTTAACACGGTTCGTAGATGCCGAGGTCGATGGTATTTACGTGTATATAGTTGGGATGGTTATATTTTTATATTCATTGAGTATTCTTTGTCTACTGAATTTATTATCGTAATTTTTGCGGTGGGAATTTTCACGGCCCTGGACGTTTAACGAGTTTTTGTCGAGGGTACTCTTATTTTATCGTTCCCTGCGGGCATGAAACCGATATAATTGAATATCCGTGTATATCGTTGTTCGATTAAACGAGTCTATAAATTTATATAGATATCCATAGATTGTTTAGGTCATGGGGAAAATACTTCTTTCCTTGGATGATTCAACGGACAGAAAATTCCGGGAGATCGTAATCAGAATGTATGGGCAGAAAAAGGGAGCGCTCAGCATAGCCGGGGAGCAGGCATTACGTGAATGGATTCAGAGATATGACGTTCAACTGAAGTTTTGAGCGGTCAACCGAGCCAATGTATATCCATTTATATCTTTACATCATCATGTATAAAATACGATAGCTAAACATATCTTTTATATTTCAAAAAGAAAATGATGACCACTTATCAGATTTCATAGCAAATTAAAAACCAAGAAACGGATAACAGATTAAAGCACTGTACCCACGGACTGACAATAAACGCTAAGACAAATCAATATAGAAAACCAGCGAGTTCATGAACAGAAGCATATTGCTACAGAAAAAGCAGATGACGCTACTAATCATACTAACCATAGCCACACACTGCACAGCAATGGCGCCAACAACAGAAGCAGCCACAGACAAAGTCGCAAGCCACTGGCTTCAAAACCCAGTGACCCCGGACGGCGAGATCACACACAGCATGGAGTGGAGCGACACAGAGAAACATGAGATAACCCTCGGCCTCAACGGAGGTAAAAGCCCGCCGTTCCTGAGAGCCTGGATTAGGGTAAAAAACGATCAAAGCAACATCTACATACTCCTAAAAATAGAGTACTTCAAGACGCTGCAGTACGACACAGAGGACCAGGCCCTCATCTACTACCTGTGGGCGAACGACGCAGCCCAGAGCTGGGACAGGAGCGACGCGGCGTGGATATACCAGATCGGCAGCCCCTCCGACCTCTACAACTACGACGGCGCCGCCTGGACCCACGACACCATGGCCGCGGAAGGAAAGAACAACGTCAAGGGTGGAGGATACTACGACAGCCTATTCTACTGGTTCGAGGCCGTGAAGGCCCTCAACAGCACGGACGGGTGCGACTGGGCCCTGGCGCCCGGGGACACGGTGGGCGCCGGAAACCCCACGCAGACTAGCGACCTGCTGTACGTCGGCCTATACGACGACAGCCGAGGTAAAAGATTCGAGAACAGGGTCATCATAGCCCTGAGCACGCAGCCCAAAGACAAGAGCCCACCCGTGGGCGGCAGCCTCGAACCCAACGAGGCGAGCCTCATGAACGTGGCCTCCACGGTCACCCTGCTAGCCCTCGTAGGCGCAGCCCTCCTCAGGCAAAGGCACGGCCCGTAGAGCCGCCGCGCGCGGAAGGCCCATGAGTTAAATTTTTAACGAGGAGCCCCATCAGTGCATGTTGCACGGGCCCGTGGCCTAGAACGGTTAAGGCGTCTGACTGATAATCAGAAGATCATGAGTTCAAATCTCATCGGGCCCACCAAAGCACCTTGTCCGTGAGCACCCGACACACACATAACATTATGTAAAAAGTCCATGAAGTTCGATGCGACCACCTTGGAGGGAGACCACTGAAGGAAACGCAGCCACCAACCAGCAGCAGCAACCTGCGGGCTCCCCCCACTCACGGAGGATAAGGCCATTGATCACCCAGGAATACTCGCAGCTCCAGGAAGCCCACGTACACGAGGCGGGCTTCGAGGCGGAGCTGGATAAACGCTCAGAGCTCTTCAAGGCCCTCGGCGACAGGAACAGGCAGAAGATCCTGTACCTGCTGAGGGACGGCGAGAAATGCGTCTCCGAGATTCTCCCCCACTTCGACATACTGCAGCCGACGGTGTCCACCCACCTGCTTCTGCTTGAGGAGGCCGGCCTCCTGAAGGTGAGGCGAGACGGCAGGCGCAGGCTCTACAGCATCTCGGACCAAAGGATCTATGAGGTCATGGACTCCTTCGTCGAGGACGTGTCCGGTTTAGCCGAAGCATAGAAAGAGGTGTAGGGCTAGAAGAGGGGGCCCCCGTCCTTCTCAAGTAGGCGGGCCCAGAATCCGTCTACCTCGGCCTGTATCTCGTCCACCTCCTCGTCGGTTATGTGGCGGAACCTGCCCTGGGACCTGAGCACGTCCTTCACGGGCTTCAGCTCCTTGGGCTTGTAGGTGATCCTCAGGCCGCCCTCCACAACCTCGTAGAGGGGCCAGAGGCCGCTGAGGACCATCTCCTTGGCCACCTTGACACTGTACATGGGGTCGAACCTCCAGCCCGTTGGGCAGGGGGCGCTCACCTGGATGAACCTGAAGCCCTTGACGGGTTTTGCGTACTGGAGCTTGCCTATGAAGTCCTCCGGGTACGCGACGGAGGCCGTGGCCATGTAGGGGACGCGGTGCACCCCCACAAGTATGGGCAGGGGCTTCTTCCTCTCCTTCTTGCCGCGGCTGAACTCGCCAACGGGCGTCGTCGTGGTCTCCGCGTACTTGGTGGTGGCGCTGCTCCTCTGGCCGCCCGTGTTCATGTAGGCCTCGTTGTCGTAGCAGACCCAGAGCATGTCCTCGTTGCGTTCAGCTGAGGCTGAGAGGCCCTGGAACCCGATGTCTATGGTGCCTCCGTCTCCTATGATGCCTGTGACGCGTATGTCGTCGCGGCCCAGCTTGTTGAAGGCTCGGGCGAATCCCGTCATCATTGCTCCGGCGCCCTCGAAGACCTCGCCGTAGAAGACGGGCTGGGTTATGTTTCCGAAGGCGGGGCCACAGCACGCTACTTCTTGGCGGACCATGTCCTTCCCGATGACCTTGCTTACGATGCGGGCCACGATGCTGCCCGCGCATCCCTGGCAGGCGCTGTTGGCCGGCAATATGAACTCCTTCTCGTCCAGCTTGCTTAGTGGTACTGGTTTGCTCATCATCATCTCCTCCTACGCCCACTCCACCAGTGGGGTCACATTCTCGCCCCTGGCTGCTTTCAGCGTCTTCTCAGCCATGCGTTTGATGTCCTCTACTCGGACCTCCTTGCCCCTCAACCCGGCGTGGAAGTTGAGCGTCTTCGGCCGCTCGTCCAGGTCGTAGAGGCTGTGCCTGATCTCTGTGAATGTTATCCCGCCTAGGGTGCCCGTGCTCACGTTCCTGTCGATGACGCCCAGGGCCTTGACCTCGGCGCCTATCCTCTGGAAGTCGTCGTCGGGGAACGGCTTGAAGCTCTTGATGGCCACGAGGCCGACCTTCTTGCCGTCCCTCTGGAGCTGGTCTATGGCCGTCTTGGCGGTGGACGCGATGGTGCCCATGGCGACCACGGCGGCGTCCACGTTCTCGCACTTGTACTCCTCCACCAGGCCGTTGCCGTAGCTCCTGCCGAACCACTTCTCGAACTCGCTGCTGACCTCCTTGATGACGGTCTTGGCGTTCATGGCTGCCTCCTGCTGCTGCTTCCACACGTTCTGGGGGTCCACGAAGGGGTTCCACATCTGGCCCATGAGCTTCATGGCCTCCTCCGCCTCCTCGGGGAACATGGGGTAGGGCCTCTTGTAGGGCGGCAGGAACGCGTCCACCTCCTCCTGGGCCGGTATCTCCACGGGCTCGGAGGTGTAGCTCAGTATGTAGCCGTCGCCCATGAAGATGGTGGGCAGCCGGACCCTCTCATCCTCTGCTATCTTGAACGACATTATGCCGGTGTCAAGGAGCTCCTGACTGTTCTGGCACTCGAACATGAGCCACCCCGTGTCCCTCTGGCTCATGGTGTCCATGTGGTCGGGCTGCATGCCCTTGGTGCTCCTGTGAACCACCGCCATGACGAGGGGCAACCTGGCCCACGTGGTCATGTGCATGGGGTGGTGCATGTAGAGGAGCCCGGGGCCGCTGGTCGCCGTGAAGCTACGGACCGTTGTGGCCGCGGTCATGGCGCTACTCTGGCAGCTCAGCTCCCCCTCCATGTTGACGTAGTCGGCGTCCAGCTCGCCGTTGGCCATCATTTCGGCCAGGTACTGGACTATTGTTGTCTGGGGTGTGATGGGGAACGCGCTCACGAACTTGACGCGGGCCAGCTTAGCCGCGTAGGCTACCGCCTTGTTACCTACCATAACTTCGAACTTTGCCATTCACGTCTCCTCCTAGATGGTCTCCTGAACTAAGTCGATCGCCTTCACAGGGCACTCCTCGACGCAGATTCCGCAGCCCTTGCAGTACCTGTAGTTGATGTCGGCCTTCTTGTCCACCATGCTGATGGCTACCTCCGGGCACAGGATGTAGCAGCGGCGGCACCCGATGCACTTGCCCTTATCCAGCTCGGGCTTGAACAGCCTCCAACCGGAAACGTCCCTGTCACCGGGTACAGGCTTCACAACGTCCACGGGTTTGACGCGTGAGACGTCAACAGGCTCGGACACCTGCTCGTAGGCTTTGCGCACCGCCCTGACGTTCATGTCTACGACGCGGCCGCTCCACTGCTCATTGATGGCTTTCTCTATGGACTCCAATTTGACGATGCCCGTGACTTTGGCGAAGGCTCCGAGGATGGCTGTGTTGGTTATGGGGCGCCCTATCACCTCTAACGCGATACTGGTGGCGTCCACTGTCGCCACCTTGAACTTGCCACCTAGGCCAGTCTCCTTGCCACCCTTGGGGTGGTTGATGAGAACCAGGCCACCCTTCTTGAGGCCCTCCGTCACAGGCACGGTTCTGCCCAGAAGCGGGTCCAGGACCACGACCATGTCGGGCTCGTGGACCAGGTCCCTCTCGTTAATCCTCTCGTCTCCTATGCGAAGGAAGCTCACCACGGGGGCCCCTCTCCTCTCGGTCCCGTACATTGGTATGCCCTGAGTGAACTTTCCGTCGTAGTACAGCGCAGTGGCGAGAATCCTCACGCCCGTTACGGCGCCCTGCCCGCCTCTGCCGTGGAATCTGATCTCCAAGACTCTTGTCTCCTTTCAGGAATGGGAAAAGCAGAACAATATCAGGATTTAATCCCTTCTACCTTTACCAAGAAGAGTACATACCAGAAAATTAAGGAGTTAAAAACTGTGGAATATAGACTCGGGGTATTGTATTAATAATATCAAATTTCCAGTCAACAATGCTTAATAAACTGTCCATGTTCCTCAGAGTCATAATGCATATTTGAAGGCGCACAAACAGGTTTGTTCAAAGAGAAAAATGGCACATACTCAAAGGTCCTTTATACCTTCAGCTTCATCCACGGCATAGTAAACGGCGTCTGGGCCTTCCTATCCGTGTTTCTGCTGGACCTGGGCGGAACAGCCTTCGACGTGGGCCTCCTGGCGTTCATGCCAGGCATCGCCTCGACCTTCATGCAGCTCGCATGGGGCAGGCTCGGAGACCGCATCGGCACGACGTGGAAGATGGTCTCCACGGGATTCCTGTTCGCGGCCGTGCTGAGCGTCCCCGTCATATACTCAACGATGCCATGGCAGGTCATCCTGGCCACGTCGGCCCAAGCCATCCTTGGCTCCATATCCGAGATCGCGATAACTGTTAGATTCGCGGAGGTCCTCGAGCCGTCGCGGAGGGCCCGCTTCATGGGGATATACAACCCGCTGGGGTTCGCGGGTAACATCGTGGGCAGCTTCGCGGCGGGCTTCCTCATCCCCTCGATAGGCTACAGGTTCACCTTCCTGAGCTACACTGTGCTCAACCTCGTCTTGGCCGGGATGATCAGGCTTGGGCTGTCAACCCCCGACGAGAAGAACGTGAGCAACTTCCAGCTCATCAGGATGGCCTTCGAGGAGCTTAGGAAGGGGCTCAGAAGCCTGCCTAAGGTGAGCCTCGACGGCGGCCCCTACACGAAGTGGTGCCTGGGGATAAGCGTACGCGGCTTCGGCATCGCCATGTTCGGCCCCATAATTACGCTCTACCTCGTGAACGTACTGAACGCCACAAAGCCCCAGATAGGAGCCTTCAACAGCGTCGCTTTCCTCCTCCGGCTAGTCGGTATGCCCCTCCTCGGCGTGGTCGTCGACAAGAATGGGCCCAAGAAGGTGATGATGATCGGCGTGCTGTTGGCCGTCGTCCACCAACTCACGTTCGTCTTCTCGCCGGACCTGTCTTTCCTCGTCCTGATCTACCTATTGAGCGGGCTCTACTGGGCCTTCATAAACTCGGCGTGGTTCGCGTGGCAGATGAACCTCATTCCCGCTAAGAAAGGCATATACGCCGGCTACCTAGGATTCGTTAACGGCATATCATGGGCCGTCGGCCCCCTCATCGGTGGCCTTCTCGGAGACATAGTGAGCCTGCAGGTTAGTGCGGTTATTTCTTCGCTCATCGTGTTCGCCGGGTTCCTGATACTTTATAGGGTGCCCGAGAAGGTCGTTGCAGAGGTCGAACCCATAGCGCCTAAAATGTAGAGCCGAGGCGAACCCTGCTCGCGTTCGGGGCCCACACTGGTTTTCCGCTCATCCTCGCCGGCCAATGCTTTTAATGCATGAGAGGCATCATCATTCCTGACTCCCATGAAGCTAGTCGTATTCAACGTTGGTAGACTCGGGGCCCTCCAGGAAGAGGGCTCCGTGATAGACCTAAACCTCGCCTACGCCGCGTACGCGAAGAGCCGTGGCGATGAGCGTCCGTACGCGAGGGCTGACGCCAGCGTGCCCTCAGACCTATTAGCATTCATCTTGGAGGGCGAGAAAGGCATCCAGGAGGCAAAGAAAGCCGTGGGGCACGTTAAGAAGGGAAACGCGCTTGGGCCCAGGGGTGAGAAGCTGCTCTACAAGCCTGACGAGGTGAAGCTGCACGCGCCGCTACCCAGTAAGGGCACCAAGCTGGCGATGGCCGGCGCCAACTTCTACGACCACAGCTTGGACGCCGGCAGAAGCCTCCGCGGCGACACCACGACGACCATCGATGACCTCAAGAGGCAGGTGGAGAAGGGTGAGTACCCGGCGTGGGGCTTCTGGAAGATGGCGGGGTGCGTCGTTGGCCCCGACGCCGAGGTCCCGTACCCTAGCAGGACCCAGAGACTGGACTACGAGGTCGAGGTCGGGGCGGTCATCGGGAAGAGGTGCAAGGACGTGTCCGAGGAGGAGGCAGCGGGCTGCATCTACGGATACACCATCGTGAACGACCTGAGCATCAGGGACGGGGCCCGAAGACCTGGGCCTGACGGCTTCTTCTACGCCAAGAACTTTGACAGCTGCGCCCCCATGGGCCCCTGCATAGTCACCGCTGACGAACTGGGTGACCCCCACAAGCTGAAGATAAGGCAGCGGGTGAACGGCGAGCTCAGGCAGGATGGCTCCATGGAGAGCATCATCAGGGGCTTCGACTGGTGGCTGAGCTACCTCACCAGGGACATGGTGTTCTACCCCGGAGACGTGATATGCGGGGGAACCTGCAGCGGCACGGCCATGGACCAGACGCCTGTCAAGGACGGCAAGACCGACCCGAGGCTGTTCCTCAAGCCGGGTGACCAGTTGGAGGCCTGGGTGGAGAAGATCGGCAGCCTCAGGACCAGGATAGTGGCCAAACAGTAACCGTTTTTATCTCCCCCACCCATCTTCATTGAACAGTCTTGTCCTACGTAGCCGTGGATATAGGCGCCACAAACATACGCGTAGCCTGTGGCGACGAGTCAGGCTTGAAGAGGAAGCTTCAAGAGGAGACCGACCAGGCAAACGGGGCGGAGGGAGTCCCCCAGCAGATCATCAGGATGATACGCGGGGTAGAGGGAGACCCCGTAGCGATAGGGGTCGGCTCCATAGGGCCCATCGACCACTCCAGGGGGATGATCACCAACACGCCCAACTACCCGTTCAAGGAGATACAGGTCACGGAGCCGCTGCGGGCAGCCTTCGAGGCCCCCGTGGAGATCATGAACGACTGCTCAGCCGGCGTACTCGGTGAACACGTGTTCGGGGCGGGCGGCGAGACAGACAACCTATTCTACGTGACCATGAGCACCGGCTTGGGCGGCGGAGCCATCGTGGACGGCCACCTCCTCGCAGGAAAAGACGGGAACGCGGTGGAGATAGGGCACCTGACCATAAACCCGTACAGCAGCTTCATATGCGGCTGCGGCTGCCCTGGCCACTGGGAGGCATTCAGCGGCGGAAAAAACATACCGTACTACGCCAGAAGCCTGCTACAGGGCACCAGGTGGAGGAGTAGCCTCCTCAACGACCTCTGCGGCGGCGACCCCCAAGGGATCACGGCCAAGATGATCTTCGACGCAGCCCGCCAAAACGACGAGCACGCGCTGATGGTCGTGGAGGAGATAGGGAAGGTGAACGCCGTGGGGTTCGCCGATATAGTGAACGCCTACGACCCCGAGCTCATCACGGTGGGAGGAAGCATAGCGCTCAACAACCCGGACCTTATACTGGCGCCCATCGAGCGCTACATAGCTAGACACGTGATCAATAGGGTCCCCGAGATAATGATCACGCCCATCGGCGAGGACGTGGTCCTGTACGGCGCCATAGCCCTAGCCTTGGACATGTCCTGAACCTAATCCACGCAGGCTCCGGCTTCAGATAAACGACGGTCTCAAGCGATGGACCTCATTCTTCAAGACACCTTATTCATGAGGACGCCCTGCTCCTCGTTCCTGTACTGAACAATCTCCCCCTGGTAAACGTAGAATGAGAGACCCAGATCAGAGGCCTTGATGACGGTGCACTCCAGCGTCCCGTCCTCCACCCGAACTTGTTCAAGGTCCTTCTCCACCACAAGGGTCACATGGAAAACTTTGGCGGCCTGAGGTATGAACGCGTCAAAGGTGTACCTCTTCCCCCTATCCAGGGACGTGGACTGGAACAGGATCTCCCAGTAGCCGGGCATGGAGTTCTCGATGAGAAGCGTGCCTTCATCAAGCTCGGTCTCAACGTCAACGGTTTCTCCCTTGAAGCTGACCGAGGTAGTCACAGCACCCGGTTTGAAGTCGCACACATAGTACGTGATCTCGTCCCCCTCGGTGGCGTTGAGCCCGTAACTTACAGGGCTGAAGCCTGAGTTAAACCTGTACAGACCCTCAAGGGTGAGGGGTTTACCCCCAAAAGTGATGGAGATCACTGAGCGCATGGCGTAGACCACGCCCTGCGCCCCCCCGGGGACCTTAGCGACGCTGTAGTTGTAGGTTCCGACGAAGGATGTGTCCTTGTAGAAGTTGTATGTGTGGGCTCCACCGAGGGTGTCAGGAATCCTGACGGGCCCTAGCTCAACTGAGGGGTAGAGGAGCTCGGCGACGTAGTCGATGAAGAAGACGCCTGCCAGGATCAAGGCGAGGCCTACCAGAACCCACCTGTTCTTCAACACTGTTCGAAGAGATAGGGAGGCGGTAGGGTTTAAAACCCCACCTTTTAGGGTGTGCAGCTTACCCCCTTTTCATCCTCCAACCAGCCCGGGAGGGCCCCCTCGTCTAGGCTGAGCTATGGCGGAGCCCCCTCCACTCGTCGAGGCCCGCCTTCTCTACGCCGTCGTCTTTTATCAGCCCCGTGTAGTCGTCTTCATCGAGGTCGCGGAGCCACGGCCACATGATGAACTCCACGTCTAGGCTCGAGGTCAGCTCAGGGATCAGTCGTATGAACTCGGCCTGGGCGGGTTCGCCGCCGAATGCTGGGTGGGACGGCCACGCGATCTCCGTGAAGCCCAGAGGCTTACCCGGAACCATGGACGCGGCCTTGGAGTAGTAGTCCGGCGGCACATCTGAGGGCCTGTTCACTCCCTGGACGCTGTGGGGGTAGCTGGTGAAGGCTAGGACGTCCAGCTTATCGGGGTCGAAGAGGCTGAGGAAGTCTAGGTCGGCCTCCCTGTTCTCGGACACGATCTCTCTGCTGAAGGTGCAGAACACCTTTGTCTCCGGGGAGAGCTCCTTGACCTCGTCGTATATCTCCTCGTACAGGCTGACCCAGTGCATGAACCCGTTGTCGCCGTCCAAGCCGTATGCCTCCAGCCACCTGTTCACCTCGTTGCCCACCGACAGGTACCTGGGCTTGGACGCCTCCACTGCCTCCACCGCGGCTCTCTTGTAGGCCAGTCTCCATTCCGGGTTGCTCAGAGACGGGTTCATGACGCCCGGAGGCGACTTGAGGGACATGCCTTCGCCGATGAAGCTGAGGTGGATCAGGGGAGCCATGCCGTTTCCTCTTGTGAGCTGGTCCACGAAGACGCTCCCCCATTCACCCTCCAGCTCGCCGGGTAGCTCGTAGAACGTCGAGGGTCTGCCCCACACAGGCACCAGGTCCGTGAACTCCGACGCCTCAGAGTAGGCGTCCTCGAAGCTCTGCCCCGCGGCGGGGTTGGGGAGCACACCCATCAGGTATCCGTCATCGGGTTCAGTGATCTGGTCGATTGGCTCCACTGTTGGTTTCCTGTAGGCCACGTATATGTCGGCCTCGATCATCTGGCTGTTCTCGAAGAAGTGGTGGACGAAGTAGATGTTGCCCACCCTGGACAGGGTGGGCTCCCCGGCGAAGATGCCTAGGATGAGCCGGGGCTCACTCCACGCGCCATCAACCAACTTCGACCTGAATATGCCGGGCGTCCCCCTGTACCACCTGGTGATCCATAGCTCTTGGCCGTCAAGGGACACGAAGGGGAAACCCTCGCTTTCCGGGCTGTTCACCTCAGCTGCGTTCATGGGCTCGCTCCAGTGGTCGCCCTCCCGGTCGATGTACCAGAGGTCCATGCCGCCCAGGCCCCCTGGCCTCTCGGAGTGGTAGTACATCCTGTTGCCGTCGGCTGTGATGTGGAGCTCACCCACCTCGACCTCCACGTTG
>DASWLJ010000324.1:0-2781 GCA_036396185.1 Bathyarchaeia archaeon
CCCCTTCGGGGCTGTGTAGCACCACGTCCCCGATGTTGATGTAGGCGCTCAGCGCCGGCATCACCTGGCTCACGTTGCCGAAGTCTGTGCTTGCAGCGCCCTGCCGTACCTCCTTCTCCTCAGGGTACTCCACGCCCACCGCCGCCATGTTCTCCCTGAACAGGTCAGTCAGTGTCTTGCTGGGGATAGTGTTGGCGTAGGTGTTAGCTACCTTAGTCACCTTACTCCTAGCGCCGGTGGCAAGCTCAGCCCCCTTAACGATGTTCATGACCTTGGCGTAGTTCTCCTCAAGCATGGGCATGGTCGGAGCCCTGACGTACAGGTGAGCTGAAGCGTAGTCAGGCACAGTATTTGGGCTGTCACCCCCATGCTTTATGATCCCGTGGACCCTGACGTCTCTGTTAATGTGCTGCCTGAGCGCGTTAATGCCCTGGAATGTGAGGAGCACGCCCTCCAACGCGTTTATCCCCTTCTCGGGCGCTCCTCCGGCGTGGCTGCTCTTACCGTAGAACTCCACGAGGAAGCTTTCACGGGCGTTGCTGGTCCCGTAGCTGCCCCATATATTGTTGGGGTGAATCATTATAACGGCGTCCGCTTTCCTGATCTCTTCAAGCATCACTACCTTCCCGCCGGCGTTCTGCACAACACCCTCCTCGGCCGGTGTCCCGTATATGACCACGTTGCCTGGCAGCTTGTCCGCCACAGCCGCTAAACCTATGGCGGCGCCCAGAGCAGATGTGGCTATGAGGTTGTGACCGCAGGCGTGCCCTATCCCAGGCAACGCGTCGTATTCAGCCAAGACGCCTATGGTTGGCCCCCTCCTCTTCTTCCTTGAGGCGATGAAGGCCGTCTCCATCCCTGAGACACCGAGCTTCACATCGTATCCGTGCTTCCTCAGACTCTCAACCAACAGCTTGGACGACTTGTACTCTTGATGGCCCAGCTCAGGCTCACCATGGATCTTTACACTGACCCCGACGACCTCGTCCTTGAACTCGTCGATCCTCTGACCGACGGCTTCCTTAACATCCATGCAACAATAGGCTTCATTCATCGAGAAAAATTTTTTCAAAATTACAAGTGGCGGAATGAACCAATCATAACCCTCCCACAGGATCACTATGAAAGCTTGAAGTGAACCCGTTGACACACAACAGAGTTTATCTAACGACACCGCCCATAATCTCTGAAAATTATTGAAGCAAAGCACAGAGAGACAACGTAAATCAAATAGGGTAAAAGAAACCGACTCGCCCCCAAAGGAACTAAATCGATCTGGTCAAATCTGCCACATCTATAGAGACATCCTCGTAGAGCCAGACAAGTGGATAAGTGAAGCGTGCCAAGAGGCAATAAGATCCGTGGAAGCGGGGGGAGGCCCCTTCGGCGCGGTCCTGGTGCAGGTGGACGACGAAACCGGGGAGGTCATACAGACCTGGAGGGGCCGCAACCACGTGGTGGACCACAATGACCCCACCGCCCACGCGGAGATCACCGTAATCAGGTCAGCGTGTAACGATCTAGGCGTCTACAACCTCGGCGTAATAGACAGATCACTGGCAAGGCTCCCGCAGAGGTGCGCAACGTCACACTGTGAGCTGTACTCCAGCTGTGAGCCCTGCCCGATGTGCTACTCAGCCGCACTCTGGGCGCGCATCCCCATCCTCGTGTTCTCCGCCACACGCTACGAGGCGTCCCACCCGGACGTGGGGTTCTCGGACAAAGCGATCTACGAGGACCTTCAGAGAGGCTACGCGGACAGATGCATCAGGGTGCACCAGTCTATCTGCTCCAATACGCTGGATGCCTTCGAAAAATGGAAGAAATCGTGCAACCCAAGATACTAGAAACCAATCCATAGATTACGCGCTAATATTTTAATAAAGAAAAGGGGGTTAGTGAACCTAGATGTCCACGTCCTCGTCGCCGCCCGGCGGCCCGCCCTCAGGCCCGCCGGCTCCTGCGCCAGCACCGCTCTTGGCGGCGACCACGTCGTCGATCCTCAGGATCATGGACGCGACCTCGATGCCGCTCTTGATGGCCTGCTCCTTCACAACGGTGGGCTCCACTACGCCCTCGGCCATCATGTCGATGATGCCCTTGGCGAAGACGTTGACACCCATATAAGCTCCGTCCTTCTTGGCGTGGGCGGTCTTCATCTCCACCATGGTGTCCAGGATGTCTAGACCAGCGTTCTCGGCCAGCGTCCGGGGGATTACCTCAAGGGCGTCGGCGAAGGCCTCGATGGCTAGCTGCTCGCGTCCGCCAACCTGGGCGGCGTAGCTGCGTACGGCCTTAGCCATCTCCATCTCCACGCTTCCGCCGCCGGTCACCATCTTGGGAGCCTCGGCCACGTCGCTGATGACGTACAGGGCGTCGTTCAGAGCCCTCTCCGCCTCATCGATCATGCGCTCCAGTCCGGCGCGCACGAAGATGGCTACGGCATGGGGGTCCTTGCACTCCTCGACGAAGATCATCTTGTCGTTGCCGACCTTCTTCTCCTCGACGAGTCCGCAGGTTCCCAGGTCATCCTTCTTCAGGTCGGCCAGGTTGTTGACCACCTTGCCGCCCGTGGCCTTGGCCAGCTTGTCCATGTCGCTCTTCTTGACGCGTCTGGCGGCCATGACGCCCGCCTTCGCCAGGTAGTGCTGAGCCATGTCGTCGATGCCCTTCTGGCAGAAGACCACGTTGGCGCCCGTCGCCACGACCTGGTCCGCCTTCCTCTTCAGCATCTCGCTCTCCTGGTCCAGGAAAGCCTTGATGTTGCCGGGGCTGGTGATC
>DASWLJ010000325.1:0-5742 GCA_036396185.1 Bathyarchaeia archaeon
TCCAGCTCACCCATGATACCGATGACGGGCTTACCCTTCCCGTATGTAGCCACGAAGGCGCTTGGCATACCGGCGACGCCCCGCGTCACCCTGAACCCTTCCTTAGTGAGGACACCGGTCAACAGGTCGGCCGTCCTGTCCTCCTGTAGGCCCACCTCGGCTAGCTCCCATATGCGCATGTGGGCGTCCACCAGCATCCCTTCGTGCTGGTCCACCCAGTCCCACGCCACCCGCTTGGACTCAGACAATGATCACACCGTGAATAGAGTGGGCGTGGTTGTATTAACCTGTAGCGAGGCAGATGAGGGAGAGCGTTCAACGGCCTCTGTTAAGACCATAATAGTACCATTCTCAACATAATGGCACCAATATGCGGCGTGCTCAGTTGAGGGTTAAACCTGGCCAGGAGGAAATGGTACCATTATTTGGGGATTATTGGTACCAATAACCCCGGGGGGATAAATGGTACCTTTACACCATGAGGGGGAACTTATTTACGACCACCAGATAGCATTGGTACCAATACTATTTTTCAGGGGGTATTGGTACCAATAAACCGGCAACAGGTATTGGTACCAATAACCAAAGGGGTCAAAATGGTACCATTACTGCCCTTACGCGGGCGTTGAAACAGCGCACCCCGACTTGATGGATCAGTGATAGATAATCGATTTTAACGCGGCCCTCAAACAAAAATCAGCCATGATGAGCTCCTCCCGCATCAACTACCGCATCTGCGTGCGCTTCCTGGCCTGCGTGGGGGACGGCCTGGACCCCAACAGCATCAAGCAGATTATGGGCCTCAGCAGGTACAGCTTCGATTACACCCTCAACAGGCTCCTGAAGCTGGGACTGGTGGCCCTAGAGGGAGAGGTGCCTCGGCTCACCGAGAGGGGCGCAAACGTCCTCAGGTACCGAGTGAACGAATCAGCCCGCCATGACGTAGCCGAGCTGAAGGTCGCTCAGCAGCGCCTTTAGCTGCTTCACCTCGTCCTCAGACGCCACAGAAGCCAACTGGTCTACGAGGGCGCTCACCGAGTTTATAGCCAGTTGGGCCTTCCTCAGGTCCTTCACAGGCTTCTCCTTCCTAGTGGAGATCCCCATGTACTCGAGGGCCTTGCCCGCTAGGGCCCCTATAAAGAAGCGTAGAAGCTCATCGACCTCTAGGTCGCTCAGCTCCACATTCTCTCCGCCGTGCTCGGAGCTCATGCTTCATACTGTTCTCCGCCGAGGAAAAAAACATGCTGTCGGGAGCCCTGGCATCTGTGGAGCCGGATGGCGACGGCTTTGGCGCTTCGCGTCAAGCTTTATTAACCGCCGTATATGGGCGAATCTAAGTAGTCTTAGTCTCCTTTTCTCCAAACTGGCGCTAAGACTACTAACCTGTTTTAATGGTCGCTCAGATCAGCATATAGATAGATCCGTTTTTCTGCGTGAGACGGTGTACATGGTAGCCCCTGTTCATGAGGCATCCTCTGATGAACTCGATCTCTTCGTCGGTGACGGGGCGCTTAGCCCAGGCTTTCACAGCGAAGATGGGTGTGCCCAGGCTGTGGGGGTTCACGCGCCTTCTCCTGGTCACGGAGACGCTATACTCTCTTATGCCGAGGTGGAGGAGGGCGCCCTCAACTAGGCGGTGGACCTCCTGGCGCCGCTCCTCGATGAATGCGTTTACTGACTCACCTCTTGGCTGCACGGCTTCTGCGCCTTATCTCGGCCTGTACGTCCCTTATCTGGTCGCCGCTCAGGTCCACGTTGAAGTTGGACTTGAGCCGCGCCTTGACCTCGTCGAGGCCCCTGGCGCCCTCAGCGGCCTTGGCCACTAGGTTGCACATGTCCTCCGTGAAGTTCCAGGGGAAGACCACCCACCGCCAAGTAATCATGTCCCCGTAGTAGTCGGGTGTGAACTTGCTGCCTTCTATGTGGCGCAGGGCTGCCGTCCTGACCTCCGGGGGGTTCATCTGCCGAACGTAGTCCACGGCGATCTTCATGCTGTCGCCGGTGTCGGTTATGTCGTCCACCACCAGCACCTTCTTTCCCGTGAGGTCGATCTTGAAGGGGTACTTGATCTGGGCCTTGCCGTCAGGCGTCGCCGTGACGCCCCAGTGCTCCACCTTTAGGCTCACCAGGTCCTTGACGCCTAGGTGGTCGCAGAGGACCCTGCTCAGGACCCAGCCGCCGCGGGCCAGGCCCACCATGAAGTCGGGCTGGAACCCCGAAGCCTTGATCTTTTCGGCCACTTCCCTGCTGAGGCTGTCGAAGAGGCCCCAGTCCATGACCTCGCACTCGAACTTTTCCCCGGACATACAGGGATACTGTGGCGTACAAGGATTAAGGGTTTAGGGGTTGAAGGCCCAGCAGCCTCTCCGGGTTGGTCCTCACCATACGGGCTATGTCCTCATCGGGGACGCCCAGGTCCATCAGGCAGGCTATGAACTCCCTTAGCCCCTCCACCGGAGTGGGCAGCGTGTAGACGCCGAAATCGGTGCAGGCTATGCAGTGCTCAGAGCCCAGCCCCATCATCTGGGCGGCCGCCCGCTTCAGGCCCCCACCCACCTCTCCGCTCATGCCCTCGTCTATGCTGGCGTACTCCCGCTCCACGTAGTAGTGGGTCTTGGGGATTGTTGTGGTGTGGGTGTAGGCCGCCAATGTGTACTCTATGTAGGCGCCCTTCTCGGCCATGTATCTGAGCTGGTCCACTGATGCCTCCTTAACCACGGCGCTGGACACTACTACCCGCCTGATGCCGTACTCCCCAACGTAGTCCACGAGCCGCATGGCCTCTGGAACAGATACGTGGCCCGTGACCATGTAGACGTGGGGGTGAGCAGCTATTAACCTCAGTATCTCGTCCAGTTCCCTGCTGGGCGGCCCCTTTGGGACGCTCACGCACGTCTCAAGCTCCCTCCTGAACTCTGGGTAGATCTCGCTGAGGGGCTTGAATACGCCGTCCACGACGCGGCCCTCCCTCGCGGCCTGGTACAGGGTGCTGTGGGCTCCGAAGCTGACGTACTTGGCGCCGTCCCCGTAGTAGAGGGCGGTCTTCACGGCCCTGGGGTTCATGCCCCCGTAGACTGTGTTGAGGATGATGCCCCCGTAGGTCTTGAAGTCTGGCACGGCCCTGTTGACGAGCCACGCCGTGCCGTTGCTCATCTCAAAGACGTCCATGAACACTATGGCCCTCATCCCTGCGTCCCTGGCCTGTGCGGCGGCTTGGAATGGGTCCACCCTCCTTGGGCTGCTGAAGATGTGGGGCCCCGCGTGGACGTGGATGTCTATGGCTCCCCTGAGGAGTTCCTCGGACCTCTGGAGGCTCCGCCCCTCCGGTAGGTACCTGTCCTGCATACCCGATCAGGTGAATACTCGGCTCGCGGGATATAGTATCTACCCCGCGGCAGGCACGGAGGTGCACCACCTGAACCCGTCCCCTTAGCCCACATAGGCTCCCTAGGTCACCTGATACAGTGAACCGGTGTCCTCGTCGCGACACTGAGGGGGCCACGCGCCGATCCAGCCTGAACGCCTAGGCACGCCATACGTTTCGTTTAAAGCCGTGGGCGCCCTATGGTTTACCGTGACATGGTTTGAGGTACTGCCCCAAGTGTGGTAAGGAGAACAGCGACGGCGCCGAGTTCTGCAAGCACTGCGGCGAGAAGATGGCCGGCGTCACCTACGTGAAGCCCAGGGGCTCAGGGTGGGACGCGGGCCGCGTCATAGTCACCATCATAGGCGCAGTCATGGTCTTCACGGCCTTCGGCCTGGTCATGGGCGGGTGGGGCCTCAGGGCCGTGAGGGAGACGATAATGGATGATGAGGGGTACATCGTGAGCGGCGTGCAGAGGATGTCCACTGACAGCTACGCCTTGGTGTTCCAGGACCTGGACGTACACATTAACGACGAGGCCAGCAGGTTCCTCAGGTCCATGGGAGGCGACATAGTGTTCAAGCTTGAGGCGGGCGGCTCCGAGCCAGTGTTCCTGGGAGTGGCGCGCGACTCCGACGCGTCCACCTACCTGGGCTCCGTGGAGTACGACAGGCTGGTGAGCGGCAGCTGGGAGTACGACCCGTTCATCCACGACTTCCCTGACTACGCCGTGAGCCGGCACCCCGGCGCTGAGCCATCGGCTCCCCCCACGGTTCACAGCTTCTGGAGCGCCCAAGCGTACGGTTCAGGCGACCAGGTCCTAACGTGGAGGCCGACCACCGGAACCTACTGGGTCGTCTTGATGAACGAGGACGCGTCCCCCGGAGTCAGCGCAGACGTCCAGATGGGCGTCAGGGTCCCGCTCGTCGGGAGCCTAGGCACCATACTATTCACCACCGGCGTCATCATCGGGCTCATCGGCTGCGTCATCCTCTACTTCGCCGTCGTCCGCAGGTGAACAACCTTTTTCTAATACCTTCCCGAATCAGTGACGGAGGGCGATGAGGCTATAACCTTCGCCCACAATGGTGAATGCGATATGGAGAAAGACTATAAGGCTATGCTTGACCGCGCCTACTCGAAGCTGCCCGAAAACAAGGGGCCAGCGGACAGGTTCGCGGTGCCCAGGGCGGACGTCCGGCAGGTGGGTAGGAGGAGCGTCATCGTCAACTTCGGTGAGATCGCCGAGACGCTGCGCAGGGACCCGGACCACCTGATGAAGTTCATACTCAACGAGACCGCGACCAGAGGCACCCTGGACGGCGGCAGAGCCATGCTTCAGGGCAAGTTCAACGCCGAGACCATCAGGAACATCGTGGAGATCTACACAAACAGGTACGTCATCTGCCCCGTCTGCGGCCGCCCCGACACCCACATGGTAAAGGACAAGAGGCTCACCTTCCTCCAGTGCGACGCGTGCGGCGCCAGGAGCAGCATAGGGAAGGCTTAGCGTTGGGCGGGGTCTACGTCAAGTCCATGCGCCGCGGCAAGGACACCGTGGTGGCGGTCTGCGACGAGGAGATCCTGGGCGCCACGCTGGAGGGGGGGCGCGTCCCCTTCAAGGTGAGCGAGGGCTTCTACAAGGGGGTCCTGGGCGAGGTGGAGGAGGCCTTGGAGGCCATGAGGCATGCCACCATTTGCAACCTGGTGGGCAAGCGCATCGTGGAGGCGGCCATCGGGCGCAGGATGGTACACGAGCGCGCCGTCATATACTTCGGGGACGTGCCCCACGCCCAGATCGTGAAGCTGTAGGGATAGTTTCTTTAGACCGTGAGGAGATTTCCTCTCGGTGAAATCTTCATGGACGACTACAAGGTCAAGGACATCAAGCTCGCGAAGCAGGGTGAGCTCCTCATCGACTGGGCCACGGACCACATGCCCGTCCTGGGGCTCATAAGGAGGCGGTTCGAGGAGGAGAAGCCCCTGAAGGGCGCCAAGCTGGGAGCCGTCCTCCACTGCACCAAGGAGACGGGCGTGCTTGTGCGGACCCTGGAGGCCGGCGGCGCAGAGGTGGCCATCGCGGGCTCCAACCCGCTGTCGACCCAGGACGCGGTGGTGGCGGCCCTGGCCGCCAAGGGGACAAGCGTTTACGCCTGGAGGGAGCAGGCCAAGGACGAGTACTACTGGTGCATCGACCAGGTGATCAAGCACGAGCCCAAGCTAACCATGGACGACGGCTGCGACCTGGTGAGCAGGCTCCACGAGAAGAGGCCTGATCTGCTGAGCAAAGTTAAGGGTGGTAGCGAGGAGACCACCACGGGCGTCATCAGGCTCAGAGCCATGGAGAAGGACGGCGCATTGAAGTACCCCATGGTGGC
>DASWLJ010000326.1:0-9011 GCA_036396185.1 Bathyarchaeia archaeon
CGGTTCAGCGGGTTCCTCGACGCCTCGGATAATCCACGGAGGAGGGCGGCCATCGAGGTGGGCAGCGGCCTGATCGGCTGGGTCAACAGGTACAAAGACGGCGAACACCCCGACGCATGCATGATCGGGATAGACATCTGCGAGGACGAGATGCTGGGCAGGGGGCTCGGCTCAGAGGCGCTCAGGCTGTGGGTAGACTACCTGTTCTCGTCCGGCTCGTTCCACAGGATAGGTCTAGCCACCTACAGCTTCAACCACGCCATGCAGAGGCTGGCCGGCAAGCTGGGCTTCAGGGAGGAGGGGAGGCAGCGCGAGATACATTACTGGGGTGGCGAGTGGGTTGACCGAGTGTTCTATGGGCTGCTGGTCTCCGAGTGGAAAAGCCGCTGAAATCCTAGCCAACTCTCATCGCTGGCGGCGACGCCCAAACGCGATCCTTATGATATGCTAACGAAAACCCACTTATGGTGAAAAATCTTTTATTAATGGTGTTGGGTGTGGGGATCGAACACCGATTTACGTGTAAAAGAACGGTGAATTGGGGATAAAATTATGGCCGAGCGCATAGATGGAGATACCTCAGACGCTCCCCTTTATTAAATACATGAAAATAAAAAGAACCTCTCTTTCCGTTTCATTCTCTTTAAAAAAATCACATAAAAGTATGTTCTGGACGGTAGAACGGGCGTTCAAGATGTTTTTCATTTTGTTCTGAAACATGGGATAATATTCGACTACACCATAGTGTCAGCGATTCAAAATGAATCTAAGAAAAACCATGATAACCATGTTGACGGTGAGTATTATTGCTGCCTCCGCAGTAATATACACATACGCAACGCAGAACAAGAACCAAACAGACATCGAGAAAATGGCCATAGAGTTCCTGGCGAATGGACCTACCTTCGGCTTCGATGGAATCCCGGAATCCGTAGCAGTGCTCGAAGAATATTCAATGGAAAGTTACCCGGTTCAGCACATCGTTGTGATAGCCTTCAACACGTCTCACGCGGGCTGGGGGGACCGCGAAGGAACTTTTATCGCACAGATAGTCACCCCCCACGTGGTTAGGATAACAATAGTTGAGGGCGAAGTCGTGGAGGCCCTCATTGACGATACGTGGGACGAAGTCAACCAGAAACAGGTCATCCCCGAGGAACTACTACTCGTAGAAGATGCGAGAGACAAAGCCATACAACACATATTGGAGAACTACCCTGAGCTGGGGCTAGAGGCCCCTGAGGACTGGATAGCCGAGACGCAGACCCCGTCCGGGCTCGTAGGCGCATCAACCACACGATACCTTAGCGAAGGATGGAATGTTACTCTGAGTTACCCAGTAGTACAGTATCCTGACTTTGAAGTGCACATCCAATTCTCTGGGGAACCGAGCTTCATCTGGAGTGGGACAGTGCACAACACCGGGATAATATCAGAAAACTCGATGACACAATAATAATCCATTCTTTTCCCCCTTTTTTACTATAAATATGACCTTACAAGAAAGATTGTTACCGCAAGGAGGCTAGATGCGCGCGCTTGACTTTTCTAATTGGCTGTAATCATTGTTACTTAAAGAAACTAAATTTCAGCACGCGCGTGGCCGGCAATATGCAGCATTATTTACTCTATAAGCTTCAGTAGCTCACGCATCCCCGCGGCGTACTCGCTGAACACTATGGCGCCCAGGCTAGTGATCTCCACCACCTTCAACGGCCTCCAGTCCAAGACGTACCTCGTCTTAACGTATCCCGCCTCGCTTAGCCTCCTGAGGTGGTGGTCAAGGTTACCCGGGGACAAGCCCAGGAGTCTCTGGAGCTCTGTGAACCCCGCCCTCCTGTGCAGGTAGAGAAGAAACATTATGGTGAACCTGTGCTGAGCCGAGAATATTTCACCCTGTTTTAGCGTGTCCAGGGGATCGGCCAACTCGGCGGTCTAGCCACTAAATAAACCCCCAAAACCCGGGAGGCCCCACGACGCAACATTGAACAGGCCGGACACCGAAATGAACGTCGATGAGCATGTTCAGCCTCGAAGATAAGGTGGCCATCGTCACCGGAGGAAACGGGGGCATCGGGTACGGGATATCCCGCGGCTTAGCCAGCGCAGGAGGAAACATAGTCATAGCTGCGCGCAACCCCTCAAAGACGGCTAAGGCGGCGGAAAGCATCAGAAGCGACTACGGGGTCAAGGTTTTAGAGTTGGGCGTCGACGTGAGACGAGAGAGCCAGGTCTCATCCATGGTGGAGAAGACTCTAGATAATTTCGGTCGGATCGATGTCCTGGTCAACAATGCGGGCATAAACATCCGGAAGATGCCCCAGGACCTGAGCTCCGCTGAGTACGACGAGGTCCTGGAGGTGAACCTGCGGAGCGCCTTCCTTTGCTCCAAGGCCGTCTACCCGGCCATGAAGGAGGCTGGGGGAGGCAAGATCATCAACATAGGGTCAATGACTTCGCTGTTCGGCGGAGGCAAGCTGATGGCGTACGGGGCGAGCAAGGGAGGGATCGTGGCCATGACTCGGGCCCTGGCGGTCGCCTGGGCGCCGGACAATATTCAGGTTAACGCCATACTGCCGGGTTGGATTGACACTGATCTGACGAGGAGGGCGCGCGTGGAGCTGGAGGGCCTCAATGAGAGAGTGTTAACCAGGACGCCTGTGGGGAGGTGGGGGAAGCCTGAGGACCTTCAGGGTACAGCCATCTATCTAGCAACTGCTGCATCAAACTTCGTCACCGGCGTGGCTCTCCCAGTCGACGGCGGCTACTCCGTGAGTATATGATGCACCCACGTCAGGTTCCTTGTAAGGATACAATTATATCGTATTGACTCCTTGAACCACGTATGGCACCCGCCGAGAAGGAGATCATCGAGAAGCTTGAGAAGATCGACACGCCGACCATCAGCAACGTCGTGGCGACGTACCCGCGCTCCGAGAACTGCATGAAGCTCTACGACGCGTGGTATGGTGCATGGTACACGGATCAGACGATTAAGTGCATGTACCCGGAGATAGGGCCCAGGGTCGGGTACGTCTCCACCGCGGTCTTCTGCGAGAGGTCGGAGAAGTACACGGGCATGGGCAGGTGGGCGCTGCCCGAGCACATAGATGGGACCAGGAAGCCGGTGGTCCTCGCCGCGGAGCAGCAGTTCCCCGCAGAGCTGGCGGACAGGGTCGGGCTCTTCGGCGAGATCATGACCACGCAGTACAGGGCGCTCGGCGTAGTCGGCGTGATCACGAACGGCCCCATGAGGGACATCGACGCCATCAGGCCGATGAGCTTCCAGTACTACGCGACGGGCGTGACGCCGGGCCACGGGGACTTCATTGTCAAGGCGGTGGACGTGCCCGTCACGGTGGGCGGCATGACGGTCATGCCGGGGGACATGGTTCACATGGACCTGCACGGGGCTGTCAAGTTCCCCGCGGCCAAGATGGGGGAGATCCTGGAGCGGGCTACGAGGCTCCTAGAGTCGGAGTCATCGCAGACCCGAATCTACAAGGACCCCGGGTTCACCCTTGAGAAGTGGAAGCAGAGCGTAGAAGGAACAAAACAGAAGTAACAATGGAGCGATGAAGAGTGAAGGTACTGTTCGTGGCTGGGCGCTGGGCCCAGGACATCGACAAGTCTGAGAGGCTCAAGGAGCTGAGGAAACACGCCACCGTTGATGTGGCGCTCTCAGGTGAGGAGAAGCAGCTAATCGAGAAGGTGGGGGACGCCAACGTCATCATCACCGGGGGACCCATCACAGCCGCCGTCATAGGCGCGGCCTCCAAACTGAAGATGATCCAGACGACCAGCGTAGGCTTCGAGTATATCGACGAGGCAGCCGCCGCGGCCAAGGGCGTCATCATCTGCAACGTCGCCGGAGTCAACGCCAACAGCGTCGTCGAGCTAGACTTCGGCATGATCCTGGACATAGCCAGGAGGATAGGGGCCCACAACCGCCTCATAAGGGACGGGGGCTGGGGCCGCGTCGAGGTGGAGCGGCAGGTAGAGATCAGGGGCAGCACCATCGGCATCGTCGGCCTGGGGGCCATCGGTAGCAGGATGGCACAGTTCGCGACGCAGGCCTTCAACATGAAGGTGCTGGCCTGCGACCCCTACATCACGGAGGCGAGGGCTCAGCAGTTCAACGCCAGGCTCGTCGACATCGAGACCCTCTTCAGGGAGTCGGACATCGTGACGATCCACGTCCCCCTCAACGAGGAGACACGCCACATGATCGGCGAGAAGCTGCTGAGGCTCATGAAGCCCACGGCCATCTTCGTCAGCAGCGCCCGGGGCCCCGTCGTAGACGAGAAGGCTTTGATCAAGGTCCTGCAGGAGAAGAGGATCAGCGGGGCCTGCCTAGACGTCTACGAGACGGAGCCCCTACCCAAGGACAGCCCCCTCAGGGTACTCGACAACGTCTCCCTGGTGCCACACATCGGCAGCACGCCGGGGATCATGGTCGAGATGAGGGAGACCGCGGTGTGGAATGTTCTCAGGGTGGCGAAGGGTGAGCCGCCTCTTAACGTTCAGACGCCTAAGGTCTACTACACGAGCCCCAAGTGGGCTCATTAACCCCAATTTCTCAGGAAGCGGAGCGCGTGTATTAGGAGAAGAGGGGGTTCATAGCGGAGGGTTTGTGAAAAGGTGCGGAGGGTGGGATTCGAACCCACGAACTCCTAAGAGACAGGAGCCTCAGTCCTGCGCCTTTGACCAGGCTGGGCGACCTCCGCACGCACAGCACACTACCCGAGACGCGGATTTATCTCTTTGGATGGGGCCGCAGCGGGGAATCGAACCCCGTCCAAGGGATCCACAGTCCCGTATGCTGCCATTACACCACAGCGGCCACGCAAACAACAACAAACAGCCGTCCAATTAAAAGGGTTTCGCGGCCACACCCAGCCACCCCAGCAGGTAAGTTTAACTATCTACCAGACAAACAAAAAGGAACCGGGGCCCCGAGCCAATCCAGCCATTGGATTTCCTTCCGTAAAAGTGGGGCCCGGTTCAAGACCGGAGGATACAAGGAACGACCTCGAGACTCAGGGGCATGACGGGCTTCACCGTCATATGGGCCGGCCAGTTCGTCAGCCTCCTACATACTAACATGACCAATTTCCACGACGCCGTCGCTCCCCAGAGTTAATTCGATTGCCCTAGTACTATATTCTAAAATAATAAAACATATATATTTCTTCGAACTGTATTCGATGCAGGACGAATTGTATTCGTCGTGAGGTGTGGTAACTTGGATGAGAGAGAAGGGAGGATAAAGGAGCTCCAAGAAGAGATGCGGCTCCTCAAGGAGCAGCTCACGAAGATCGGTGAAAAGATCGAGGAAGTATCCGCAGAGCCCACCCGGCAGGGTGAGCCGGCCCAGGAGCAGGAGCACGACCCGGAGCCCGCGGAGGACGCAGAGCACCCGGAGGGGGCCGACGAGGAGAACGAGGGAGGCTACTACGGGGCCAGGCCCCCGAGGCACAGAAGGCCGCTCAGACCCCCCATGGGCCCCGACTGGGGCGACCGCCTGGGCGACTACATCGGCGAGTTCGTGGACGATGTCATGGACGGCGTCACGTCGGAGCTTGAGAGAAGCCTGTTCACGGAGTCCAGAGACCAGGGGGTGAGACCCACGGTGATGACCGACAGCGAGATCGCTAAGACCTCCGCCATAATGTCGGCCATGGCCAACGAGCACAGGATCAGGATACTCAAGGAGCTCACGTGGGGGGGCATGTACGCGGGGGACCTGCAGGAGAACCTGAAGGAGATAAGCGCGAGCACCCTCAGCAGCCACCTTGACACGCTTCAGGGGGTGGGCCTCATCTACCAGGAGAAGCGGCGCGGCAGGTACCTTATCACCATCTCGGGGCGGATAGCCGTCAACATGGCCGCCCAGATAGCTAAGAGGGCCCGGGCTTAGCCCGGGAGAGTGTAAAACGGGCGCGTTAAGGCGATCGGCTCTCCGCCTTGAACCACGCCCCTCCTGATAAGTTCGTCGATTGTTGAACTCTGGTTCGACTTTTATCGATAGCGTTATATTCGAGGCTTGACGCAAGTGTCCGAGCAGATAAGGTGAACCACGGTTGAAGATTACTAACGCAGACAAGGTAACGCTGGCGCTTCTACTCGAGGAGGGAAGGGCCAGGTCCGAGGACCTCCAGTTCCATGTGACGTTGACGAGGCGCCAGATCAGTGACGCCCTCAACCAGCTGGTGGAGCAGGGGGCCGTCATCTACGAGAACGCGTCCAGCCGCTACGCCCTCGCGGCCGTCACGGTCCTGGGCCTGAGCGACTAGCCGAATATTCTTCTCAGCGTCCGCGTGACGCATCTGAGCGGCACGTTCTGCGCTGTAGAACGGTTGTTCGTTTCCCTAGGATAATATTGAGGCCCATAGTTAGGCATAGGGCGACCAAAGATGAAGGATAAGAGCACGACGACCCTGACGCTCATGATCGTGGTGGTAAACGCCGCGGCCCTGCTGGGCGTGTACGCCCTAGCTGGCAGCCAAGCCGAGCCCGTAGCGCCCTACGTGGACGACGGGTTCACGCCCAGGGGCCACGAGTGGGCCAGGGACCAGGCTGTAGCCTACCTGGAACTGGGTGAGCCCGAGTCATGGACCTTCGAGGACGTGACAGACCCCGGCTTGCTGGGGTCAGCCACATACAGGTACACGGCCCCGGGCCTCGAAGTCACCGTGAGCCACTGCCTGAACCCCACCGCCGATTATCAAGTCACAGTGGAGGCCGAAGGCAGGACCTGGAGCGGCTGGGTGGGCCAGAGCGGAGAAGTCAGGGCAACCAGTTAATTCTACACAGGGAGTGTAGACGCATCTTCCCCCTTTTTTACTCGCGTAGGCTGGAACCGTTATCTAATCCCTTAGCCAAGGCCCATGAACATGCCTGCGACCAAGACCGCGAACACGAGCCCCGTGATCGCCGCGTACACCCAGTCCCCGTCCATCACGTAGGCGACGACGCTGGCTGCGACCCTGACCATCGGGGTGGCGACGAGTACAAGGAACCCCAGGAACAGCACATGGCTGGGCCCCAGGAACGGGTCACCCCAAAGCACCCACTCCAGAGACAGGACGCCGTAGGGGCAGCTGACGTCCCCCGACCAAGCCATAAGCCCCAGGCCGACAAGTATGAGGAGCCCGCTCAGGGCCACGCCGAGCCGCAGAACCCCTGAGACGAGGACCTCCAGCCTCCTCACGCCCAGATTAGCCCCACCCCCGACGCCACCATGCTGAGACCCAGAACGAGAAGAACCACCACGAACACCTTCTTCAACACGACGCCCCGGACCCGCAGAGCCAGCTTCGCCCCCAGGAAGCTACCAACGAGGGTCCCCAGCACGACTGGGGCCGTGATGAAGCTGTCGCAGAACCCGTTCCTGATGTAGATCAGGGCGCTGGCAGCCGCGGTCACCCCTATCATGAAGTTGCTGGTGGCCACGGCGGCCTTCATGGGTACGCCGCTGACGACGTTCATTGCTGGCACCTTGATGCCGCCGCCTCCTATGCCCAGCAGCCCCGACACCACCCCGGCGACGTAACTAATGACGAAGGTGGGGAGGGACTGGGCGACGCCGTAGCTTATCGTCTCGCTTCGGGCTGCGTCGTAGTAGCTGGCTCCCAGCCGCAGCCGCTCCGCGACCCAATCGTTGTCAGCCGGGGTCCAGCTTCGGCCGCTGCTCCTCATCTGGTGCCACATCACCGCGGACGCGTAGAGGAGGGTTACACCGAAAACCGTCTTAAGCGTGGCCTCGCTGGCCCCCGCCATGAGGCCCGCGCCCGTCACGGCCCCCACTGTCGTTGCCAGCTCGAGGAACATGCCCAGACGCATGTTGGTGACCTCGTCCCTGACGTACACGCTCGCCGAGGCGCTGCTGGTGGCCACCACAGCCACTATGCTCGCGCCCGCCGCGATGTGGATGGGGACACCGAGGAGGAACACCAGCAGGGGAACCATGACTACGCCTCCCCCCAAGCCCAGCATTGAGCCCAGCGCCCCTGAGCCTAAGGCTATTGCCAGGGCAGCCACCATGGTTGGCGGAGTCACGTAACCTGTGACGCTCTCACGGGTTATACGCTTTTCTGAGGAGTCGATAAAACGGCTTCTTTCGCCAAAAAGAGCCCTATATTGGATTAGTACCAAAAATGTACCAATATGGAGCCAAAACATGTGCTCCCGGGACCTGTGAGGCGTACAGTGCGACGCCCATGAACACGCGTGGAGCCTCATGAATGATGCTGCAAAACCGTGAAGCCTCAATACAAACTCTTTAACCCTCTTGGCCGGAAGCTGAAGCCATGTCAGCGGAAAAGCACGACTTCGAGAAGGGGGGTATGAGGCCAGACTTCGAGAAGCAGTGGCTCAGCAAGCTGAACAGGTACCTTAAGGAGTATATGCCGGAGGAGGCTGAGGCTATCACAATTGAATCTGGCCACGGCGACGAGGAAGCCGGACCCCCTGTAGTGGAGTGGACGCGGGCCCTCCTGGACCGATTGGAGGCGGCGGACCCGGATAGGGCGAAGGACGTTCTGGCTGGCTGCGCCTGCCATTACCCCAAGCCCAGGCTGGACGAGATGAGGAGGGTCTACGCGGGGACAGGGGACCTGAAGCGGGTCCACGCCATGCTGCAGGACCAGTTCCTGGAGACCACCAGGGACTTTCTGAGCCTGGACGGGGAGGAGATCGAGGGTATAGAGGAGCGGGGCTGGGGCGTAGCCGGCGTTCTCCGCGGGGACACGATAATAGCCACAAAGATGCCCTTCGACTGGCCCTCCTACTGGGCAGAGGAGGACCCAGACCTGAGGAGGTTCCACTACTGTCACTGCCCCAGGGTACGGGACCTGATCAGGAGGGGTGACGAGCCTCTGAGCAAGACGTACTTCTACTGCGGCGCGGGCTTCTACAAGGGCATCTGGGAGTACATCCTGGGGAAGCCAGTGGAGGTGGAGGTTCTGGAGACGGTCATGCAGGGGGACGACGTCTGCAGGATAGCCGTA
>DASWLJ010000327.1:0-2017 GCA_036396185.1 Bathyarchaeia archaeon
CAGCTTCCTGGCCTTCTTCGACGAGATTGTCGAGCTGGCGCCCTGGCTGGCCTCGGTCCCCGTGGTCGACAGGTTCGTGGGCGTCATGTACGCCAGCTGGGCCATATTCCTGGTCTCGTGGGTGTACCACTCATACCTGAGGGGGGAGTAGAGTGTGGACAAGGTTGAGGGAGCTCCGGGAGGAGAAGGGGCTCACCCAGGAGCGGCTGGCCGAGCTGGTGGACGTCACCAGGCAGACCATACTGTTCCTTGAGAAGGGCAAGTACAACCCCAGCCTCCGCCTGGCCTGGAGCATATCCCGTGTCCTGGGGAGGCCCATAGAGGAGGTTTTCGGCTTCGACGACGAGAGGAACCACCATCAGGGCGGGTAGTTAACCGGTGACGTCTGTCACCGGCTTCTTCCACCTCTGCATGGCGCGGGCCAGTTCCATGAGGGCGGCGCTGGGGTCCTTGGCCTTGACGACGCCGCTCGCCACCAGGATGCCCTCGGCGCCCAGCTCTAGGGCCGCGGTGACGTCCTCGCCGTCCGTTATGCCGGCGCCGCAGAGGACGCGGACCTTGGGGTTCACCCCCTTGACGGCGCCCACGGCGCCGCGCACTATCTCGGGCTGGGCCTTTGAGACGGGTATGCCGGAGCCTATGAGCTCGGGGGGCTCGATGGCCACCGCGTCGGGCGAGTGGGCCGCTACGCTGCGGGACTTCTCCACGGTGTCGGCGCAGACAACCGTGTAGAGGTCGGCCTCCCTGGCCCGCTTAATGGTGGCCTCTATGATTTCCATGGGCAGCTGGCGCTCGGAGTGGCTTATGAGGGTGCCCTCGCAGCCGGCCTCGGCCATGGCCTCAGGCAGTATGTGGCCTGTGCCCTTCCCGGGTTTGATGGGGTCCACGTGCTGGGCGAAGACGGGGGCCTCGCTGCTCTCGGCCACGGCCTGGAGGTCCACTGCCTGTGGGGCCACCGCGACCGTGATGCCCGTCTTCTCGTAGACGCGCTCCGCGATCCTGGCGAACTCGATGGCCCTCTGCCCCATGGCCTCCTCGTAGGTCTTGAGGTTGAGGAGGATCAGGGGGTACCGGACGATGATGGCGGACATGGCACCAACAATTTGGCGCCGGTGATATTTGTAGCCTTTGAGGAACCGGTCAACTGAAGCGTGCCGGTAAAGTGTTTTAACGCGGGGGGAGACCAATGGTTCTTGGTGAGTTCTTTGGGTGAGCCTCTCAGCGGCCCCAGGATCATGGCTGGGCCCCCAGGCCCTAAGGTGGAGAGGATACTCGCCTCGGCGGGCATGGGCCCAGGCGACTACTCGTCCCCCATAGTGGATAGGGCTAGTGGCGTCTACGTGAGGGACCCTGACGGCAACGTCTTCGTGGACCTCGTCTCGGGGCGCTGCGTCGTGAACACGGGCCACAACCACCCCAGGGTCGTGGAGGCCGTGAGGAGGCAGCTAGGGAGGAGCATCCACTGGCAGACAGAGCAAGCCTACACCCTGGCGGAGCGGCTGGGGGAGATGACGGGCCTCGGGCCCGCCCAGGTCTACTGGAGCCAGGCCGGCAGCATGGCGAACGAGTTCGCCGTCAAGGCGGCGCGCCGCGCCACTGGCCGCCCAGGAGTCATCAGCTTCATGGGCAGCTACCACGGCAGCAGCATGGGCGCCCTGAGCCTAAGCGGCTACGACCCGGGCATGAAGCGCGGCTACGGCCCCACGCTCCCCGGGGTCTACCACATGCCCTACGCGTCCTGCTACAGGTGCCCCCTGGGCCAGGAGCACCCCGGATGCGGCCTCGCCTGCCTGGGCTTCATCGAGGACTACGCCTTCAAGAGCTACGTGCCGGCCGACGAGGTGGCCGCCGTCTTCGTTGAGCCCGTTCAGGGCGACGCGGGGTGGCACGTCCCGCCGCCGGGGTGGCACAGGGGGCTCCGGGAGCTCTGCGACAGGCACGGCATCCTGCTGGTGGCCGACGAGGTGCAGACGGCGTTCGGCAGGACCGGCCGCTGGCTGGGGATGGACCACTGGGG
>DASWLJ010000328.1:0-22672 GCA_036396185.1 Bathyarchaeia archaeon
GCGAGGTGGCTGTACTGTTTCTTGAAGTTTGGGCTGGGGCTGCCCGCCTCCCTGTTCATCTTCTCCAGTTCCTCGGCGGTTGTCTCCCACCTGTAGAAGTACGCCTCCAGGGGATGGTGCTTGTCTATGGGGCACGCCAGAATGTTCAGGAGCCAGGGCTTCATCTCGGTTCAATACTGGTTGCCCTGACGCTGGATAAAAGATTATGCGGCCTTGAATATCGGATACTTCTTGAGGTTGGGGAACCCCGACTTGGCCCACTTTAGCCTGCTCCTCGGGCCCTTCTTCAACCAGTTGTACTGGTGCCAGAAGTTTTTACCCCACCTCTCGGTCCTGCCGTCTATGGGCTCGTACCCTATGTTCCTGAGCTCATCCGTGTAGGCGAGCTCGATCAGGTACTGGCCGCGTCCATCGATCTTGCCCCGCTCCACCTTCTCCTCCCCGAACTGCTCCAGGAGAGCCTCGGCTGCCTCGTTTAGGATGTCCCCCGTGCAGATGATGATCTTCTCCTTCTCCCTCAGCCCGAGGCGGTCCACGAGCCTGATGGCGATCCTGCGCGCCTCGTTCAGGTGGCGCTTGCCGCCGTAGACGGGTTCCTGGAAGTAGCGCACGTCTATCATGTCGTAGAGAAAGACGTCGTCCTCGGGCCGGTAGGCCCCGATGACCACGCCGTGGAGTATGTCCCCGGTGCCCGCGTCATCGATCTCTATCGTCAAGGAGGCACCCTTAGGCGGCACCCTTCAGGCGTCTCACTATCTCCTGGGCCTTGGGGAACCTGATCTCGCCGCCGTCGACCAGCTCCTTGACGGCCTTCTCCACCTGGTCGCCCGTCGCGCCAGCCATGACCACGAGGTTTCTGGCGTGGAGCCTCATGTGGCCCTGCTGTATGCCCTCCTGGGTGAGGGCGCGCAGGGCGCCCAGGTTCTGCGCCAGCCCCACGGCGCACATGATTTCGCCCAGCTCGGCCGCCTTATCCACGTTGAGTATCTTCCTCGCTATCTGGGCCATGGGGTGGCTGCGCGTCGCCCCGCCCACCAGGCCGACCGCCATGGGCAGCGTCATGGTGCCCACCAGGTCGCCGTCCCCGTTCTTGCTCCACCTGCTCATGCTCCTGTACCTGCCGTCCCTGACCGCGTACGCGTGGGCGCCAGCCTCTATGGCGCGGTGATCCTGTGCCAGGGCGAGGGCGACAGCGACGACGCCGTTCATTATCCCCTTGTTGTGGGTCGCAGCCCTGTAAGGGTCAGCGTCGGCGAAGGCCCAAGCCGCCACTATGTTGTCCACAGCCTTCTCGCCGCCGATCTCGTCCTTCTTGACGACGCCCTCGACGGTCACCAGACGCCTGTCTGCGAGGTTGCTTATGATCCTCAGGAGCGTCCTGCCGCCGGTGAGCTCCGCGATGGTCGGCGCCAGGGCCTCTGCCATGGTGTTGACTGCGTTGGCCCCCATCGCGTCCCTGCAGTCCACCAGCACGTGGACTATGAGCATTGGCCCGATCTCCGTCTCTATGGGCCTGAGCTCCAGGTCCTTGGCTCCGCCCCCGAACTTGACGAGCACGGGGTCGAGCTCGTTGGCCGAGTCTATGAGGGTCTTCTTGTTCCTCTTGATCGCCTTCACGGCGGCCTTCATGTCTGGGATGTCCAGTACCTGTATCTGGCCGATCATTATGGGGTCCGTGTAGGTTGCCTTGATGCCGTCGCCGTCCCTCATGAGGCGCGCCATGTTGCTGGCGGCGGCCACCACGCTTGGCTCCTCCCCCGCCATGGGGACCAGGTAGTCGCGCCCGTTGACCCTGAAGTTGACCGCGACGCTGAAGGGGTAAGCTATGGTGCCCACCACGTTCTCGGTCATGTGGTCCGCTGCTTCCAGGCTGAGGCCGCCCCTGCTCTTGAGGGTAGCCACCTCCTCCTCGGATAGGCCGACCATCTCCGCTATGACGCTGATCCGTTCCTCGACGGGCTTCTTGTAGAACCCCGGTATCCTGCTCGTGAACTCGGGAGCCAAGCTGTGTTCCTCGGTTTTGGTTCATTGAGGCTCCTACAGGATTTAATGATTTCGCAGCGCCTCTATGCGTTTATATTGGCGGCCTCCGACGCCTTTAGTGGTGACTATGGATAAAGCACTGGTACTACTGACCCTTGAACCCACATCCGAGAGGGCCGTGCTGGACAAGCTCAGGAAGCTGAAGGGGGTCACCGAGGCCCACTTCCTCTACGGCCCCTACGACGCCTACGTCATCATACAGGGCAAGGCATCGGACGAGCTACAGAGCCTGGTGATAGACCACATAAGGCACATTGAAGGCATAAACTCCACCATGACCTGCTTCATCGCCGACTAGACACCCCATTTTTTCTCGATCAGGCAGTGAAAAAGCTTAATTGTACGGGATTAATCGATACTGCGTTCAGGAGTCCGCCTCTTGTCTAACAACCGGCTGAAGTGGGTGTCCGTCGGGGGGACGTTTGATGTCATGCACAAGGGCCACTGGTTCCTCCTGGAGGAGACGTTCAACGTCGGCGAACACGCCATCGTTGGCATCACCACCGACGAGTTCGCCGGGACGCTCAAGAAGCAGCACGAGATAGACAGCTACGAGAACAGGCGGCGGGACGTGGAGAACTACCTCAAGGTGAGGGGCTTCTACGAGCGCTCCAAGATAGTGCCCCTGAGCGACCCCTTCGGGCCGACCATAGACAACGACTACCTGGAGGGCATCGTGGTGAGCGAGGAGACCGAGGTGACGGCCGAGGTCATCAACAGGATGAGGGTGGAACAGAAGAAGAAGCCTCTACTCATCTTCGTGATAACCATGGTGCTGGCGGACGACGGCAAGCCCATCAGCAGCACCCGTGTGCGCCGCCAGGAAGTGGACAGGTACGGCCGCCTCATCGGCTAGCCAGTTTCACCTGCGTCCCGGCCCCCCAAACACGCCCAACCATTTTAACGGGTGCCCGCGACTGTCGCCTCGATGGGTTACACCGGCTCAGCTGTGCTTCTGCTACACCCTGGGAAGGCCCCACGCTGGCTGTTCAGCCGCATGGTGCAGATTGCCGAGTGCATAACCGACATAGTGGTCGACGAGTACGGCTCCAGGGGGCTCCTGGAGCGCCTCAGCGACCCATGGTTCTTCCAGAGCCTGAGCTGCGTCCTGGGCTACGACTGGCACAGCAGCGGAACAACCACGGTGACATGCGGGGCCCTCAAGGAGGCCCTGGATAGGGAGGGCAAAGGCGTGACGGTCTGCGGCGGCAAGGGGCGGACCAGCCTCAAGGCGCCCCAGGAGATCAGGGAGATGGGGGGCGTCTTCGGCCTCAGCGACTACAAGGTGGATGACCTCGTCTACGCCAGCCGCATGAGCGCCAAGGTGGACAACAGCCTCGTCCAGGACGGGTACCAGCTGTACCATCACTGCCTCATCTTCGACGAGAAGGGCCGCTGGATAGTGATCCAGCAGGGCCTAAACGAGGAGATGGGCAACGCCAGGAGGTACCACTGGGGCCTGGAGCACAGGGGCTTCATCGAGGAGCCCCAGGGCGCGATCCTCTGCCCCACGAGGCTCGACGAGGCCCTGGACATGACGAGCAGGGTCAGCGAGGGGAACCGGCGCACATGCCTGGACCTGGTCAGGGACAACCCCGTGAAGCTAAAGAGGACCATGGCTGAGCCGGCCCCCGGGAACCAGTCGAGGTTGGACCGCTGGACCGGGACCAAAGCCCTCGTGATGCCAAGGAGCGTCAACTGGGACGCCGTCAGGGCCGCGTACCAGTTCCAGCCCAGGTCCTACGAGGAGCTGGTCTCACTGAGGGGCGTCGGCCCAGCGACGGTGAGGGGACTCGCACTGGTGGCCGAGCTGGTCTACGGCGACAAGGCGAGCTGGAGGGACCCCGTGCGTTTCAACTTCGCCTTCGGCGGCAAGGACGGTGTGCCCTTCCCCGTTGACCGCGGCGCCATGGACGAGGCCGTGGAGGTGCTCAGAAACGGAGTCAAGGCCTCCAGGCTCGGCAGGGACGAAGAGCTGCGGGCGCTCAGGAGGCTCAGAGGGTGCGTCCCCAAGGGCGACCCAGCCGCCCTTAAGACGATCCTATGAGCCCCTTCTGCCTGAGACGAACATGAGGACCAGGGCGGCTGCCACAGCGAGCCCCAGGCCGGCCACCAGGAAGGCCTCTCCCCCCAGCCCGCCGCCGTAGACCTCAGTCGCCTCATCGGTGACCGTGACGTAGATGTCTCTGCCGATGACCCTCGCCCGGGTCCCCAGCGCGTCCCCGATGTAGGGCTGCCTCGAGACATCGTAGGCGGCTATGACGCTCCCAGAGTACTCGGGGGCCTTCGCCAGGAGATCGAGGCCGTCTTTTGACGTCGTGAGCGTTAGGTCCACGGGCACCCAGCCCCATGGTGGGACGTACACCATGGCCCAGCCGTGCCACCCAACGCCGCTGCATACATTGGTCAGGTGCCCCTGCCAGCTCGTCTGGTCATCGTCGATGCTCTGGTGGATGTATATGCCCACCTGCAGGTAGGCCGGCACGCCCAGGCTGCGGAGCATCGAGATGAGCAGTATGGACTGGTCGTCGCAGTCTCCCAGCCCCTCTGAGAGGGTCGTGTTCGGGTACCTGGGCACCTCGAAGTTGTAGTACGTGGTCTCCCCCGTCACGTACTCTATCAGAAGGTCCAGCGACTCGAGGACCGTGTCTGCGTCGCCCACAACGTCACGGGCTCTTGACGCGATCACCGGGTCGTCACTCTGGAAGGTCTCTGTGGCTAAGCTGTACGCATCCACGAGGCTCCTCGGGATGGCTGAGGCTGGCTCAGCCTCAGACACACTGAAGGCGGGGACAGCCCTGACGGTGGACTCGATAGTGAAGGCCACCGTGAACGATGCGGATTCGCCGGGGCTCAGCGTCCTGGAGACGCCCATGACGGCGCCCCTGCCGCCGTCCACGTCCATGTCCTTCACGGTGTAGGGGACCGACGACTCCTTCACCCTGACGGTCTGCCACGAAGTGTTCATGAAGAGGGGGACGGCAACGTCCTCTTCCAGCAACTCCAAAGGCCCGGAGCCCCTGTTCTCCAGGACGTAGGATAGAGTGTACTCGTACCTGGCCGCCGACGCATGGGTAGGCTGGACGAGTAGGAGTGTAGCCAGCAGTAAGATGATGAACCGTCTGCTCAAACGACTGATCGGAGAATTGGGGAACTGATGCTTAATTAGGTTTGGGTCAGCTCTTGTCCACCTTGGACCAGTCCTGGGCGAAGAGTCTCAACCCCTCATCCGTCAGGGGGTGCTTCAGCATCTTGTCAAGTATGTCCGGGGGGACCGTGGCCACGTGGGAGCCGGCTAGGGCGGCGTCCACGACGTGTCTGGGGTGCCTCACGCTGGCCGTGATGACCTTCGTAGGCATATCGTAGTTGGCCAGCATCCTGCAGACCTCGTACACCACGTCTATGCCCTCTTGGCCCCTGTCGTCTAGGCGCCCTACGAATATGCTCAGGTATGTGGCCCCCGCCTTGGCTGCGAGCAGCGCCTGCGGCGCAGAGAAGACAAGGGTGACGTTGGTCTTGACGCCTAGCTTGCTCAGCTCCTTCACGGCCTTGAGCCCCTCGTCAGTCATGGGTATCTTTACGACCACCTGCTCACCGAACTCAGCGAGGCGCCTGGCCTCCTTAACAAGGTCCTCCGCCTTTGAGCTGACTGCCTCCACGCTGATCGGGCCCTTGACGATGGCCGTGATCTCCTGGACCACCTCCTTGAAGTTGCGTCCAGTGCGCGCTATTAGGGTCGGGTTGGTGGTGACCCCGTCGATGACCCCCATGTCCCAGTACTTCTTGATCTGGGCGACGTCCGCGGTGTCTATGTAGAACTCCATGGTCACCCATCTATCGCCTTTTTTTGATAACTTTTTCGGCTGCCGCCGCGATCTTCTCAGGGGTAAGCCCGTAGAGATCGAGCAGCTCGTCCATTGTTCTGCTACTCTGACCGAAGACGTCCCTGACGCCGATCCTGTGCACGGGGACGGGATAGTTCTCCGACAGAACCTCGCACACGGCTCCACCCAAGCCGCCGTCCACCTGGTGCTCCTCCACCGTGACTAAGGCGCCGGTCTCCTTGGCCGCCTTAACCAGTATCCTGGGGTCAAGGGGTTTTATTGTGTGGATGTTCAGCACCCTGGCGTCCACGCCCTTCTTCGCCAGAATCTCCGCCGCCATGAGGCTGTTGAGGACGAGCATCCCAGAGGCGACGATCGTCAGGTCGTCGCCGTCCCTCATCACCTCGCCTCGGCCCAGCTTGAACTTGTAGTTCTTCTCCAGGTTGGGCTCCTTCTCCCTCCTGAGCCTCATGTAGACCGGCCCACTCGTCTCCATGATGGCGTCCAAGGCGTTCCTCGTCTCCTCTGGGTCGCACGGCACCACGACCTTCATGTTGGGTATGACCCTCATGAGGGCGACGTCCTCCAACGCCTGGTGGCTGGCGCCGTCGGCTGCACAGCTGAAGCCCGCGTGGGACGCCACCAGCGACACGTTGAGCTCGTCGTGGGCCACCACGTTCCTGACCTGGTCCCACGCCCGGCCCGTCTCGAAGATGGCGAAGCTGCTCGCGAAGACCCTCTTGCCGCCCAGGGCCAGGCCCGCGCTGAAGCTCACCAGATTCTGCTCCGCGCTGCCGACGTTATAGAACCTGTCGGGGAAAGCCTTTCCGAAGGTGCTGGTCATGGTGCTGGCCGACAGGTCGGCGTCCACGACCACTATCTCGGGGTGCCCCTTACCGGCCTCGGCCAGCCACTCCCCGTAAGCCGTCCTCGTAGCCTTCATGCTCATTCTAGTGCGCCTCCAGCTCCTTCAGCGCCTGATCAAGCTGCTCCTTGGAGGGCGGCTTCCCGTGGAAGCTGGCCACGCCCTCCATGAACGAGACGCCCTTACCCTTCACGGTTCTCGCGACGATGACCGTGGGGCCCTCCTTGTACTCTCGGGCCTTCTTGAACGCGGCCATGAGCTGCACGTAGTCGTGGCCATCGGCCTCGACCACGTTCCAGTTGAAGGCCCTCCATTTATCCGGCAGCGGGTCCAGGCACACTACGTCCTCGGTGCAGCCGTCGATCTGCAGCATGTTCCTGTCCACGATGGCCGTGAGGTTGCTGAGACCCAGGTGAGGCGCCAGCATGGCGGCCTCCCAGACGAGGCCCGCGTCGCACTCACCGTCGCCGAGGAGACAGAAGACCTTGGCCTTCTTGCCGTCCAGCTTGGCGGCTGCTGCAATGCCTGAAGCCACGGATAGACCGTTGCCGAGGCTGCCTGAGGACACCTCTATGCCCGGTACCTTGAGGGCGTCAGGGTGCCCCTGCAGCGGGCTGCCGAACAGCCTCAGGGTGTCCAGGTTGGCCTCAGGGATGTAGCCTGCCTTAGCCAGTACTGTGTAGAGGGCTGGGACGGCGTGCCCCTTGCTCAGGATGAACCTGTCTCGTTCGCTCCACTTGGGGTCAGACGGGTCGTGGTTCATCTCGTGGAAGTATAGAGTCAGCATTATGTCCACGGAGGAGAGGGAGCCGCCGGGGTGCCCCGAACCGGCCTCGTATATGATCCGGAGGACCCTGGCGCGGACTTCTCTGGACAGTGCCTCGAGCTCCGGCACTGACAGTCTCTTACCCTTCATTTTTTCACCGGGTGAGGAATGTTAATAGTTGGGTTGCCGGGTATAAAGGCTTCTAACAAGCGCCGCGTAGCCTGCGGGGCGCGTGGACGACTACCGTTGAACCCTTAATGTCACCTTGACCTCGCTGCTCGGGCTCTGCAGCATCCTAACCATCTCCCGGGGGATGTCACACGCTGCCCTGTCGGCCTCCACCATCAGAGTTCTACCGCACGTGTACAGGCTTTTCCTGGCCACCATGTCCGCGGCGCTGGAGTAGCTCAGCGACGGGTGCCCCCTCCCCGTTACCGTGAAGCTCCTCTGGCTCACCTCGATGGTCAGGGTGATCGACGCGTCTCTAACCCTGGCGGCCTCCTTCATCTCCTCGGGGAGATCGGATAGCCCCACCTCAGCCGCGACAGCTACTACGCAGTCGCCTCTGGCTGTGAGGCTCTCGTCCCTCGTGATCATTATGGTGGTGGGGTGGCTTGACCTCACATTCCTGTGGCCGCGGGCCGTGAAGGTGATCGTGTGCATCAAGGGGTTCACCTGCTACAGGTCCATCACCTTGATGAGGCCCTGCTTGATCAGGCCCTTGATGCTGTTGTCCGGCTCCGCTCTGAGCTTGTACAGCTTCAGGTCCTCGATGGCCTGCCTGATGTCCTCCGAGATGAAGTGGTACGCGAAGACCCCCAGCAGTAGGCCAGCGAGGAACATGTAGTTCACCACAGGCAGCGTCCTCTGGAACGCGAAGACCAGGGTTAAGCCTATGAGGGCCAGGTGGCTGTAGCGAAGGTTGCTGCGGTGCCTGTACATGAACGTGAATGCCTCGCTGAGGATGTAGCCTAGGCCGAAGCCCACCATGTTCACCCAGCCCCGGGCTCCGCCTAGGAAGACGAGGAGGCTGCTCAGGATGACGCCCGGGTACTCCACCTGCCTGTTGAAGGGTATCTCCGTGAACGTGTACGCCTTCCTGATGAACTTGGTCTTCCCGTATCCTCGGAGGTGCCAGCTCAGGTTCCAGTCCTCGGCGCGTTTGGCCGAGGCATACCCCGGAGACCTGAGGAACACGTCGCGTCTGTATGCCATGTTGGCTCCCTGGAAGAGGTGGAATGTACCTTGGACGAGGGCGCTCATCCAGCAGTAGAACCTGCTGAGCTGGTTCCTGTTGAGGGGCCTGAAGGCTCCGCCCACCGCCACGACCTTGGGGTCATCGAACGGCTTGATCAGCTCCCTGATCCAGTGGGGGGGCGCCTCGCAGTCGGCGTCCGTGGTGACGACGATGTCGCCTGTGGCCTCCCTGGCTCCCAGGTCCCTCATCTCGGCTAGGCTGTACCCTGGCTTGACCAGCACCCT
The DNA here is from genome assembly GCA_036396185.1 of Bathyarchaeia archaeon. GTDB lineage: Archaea > Thermoproteota > Bathyarchaeia > TCS64 > TCS64 > RBG-16-57-9. Next base: position 8,981 of record DASWLJ010000328.1, read on the forward strand.
GTCGCAGTGCATCCTGGCTATCTCGGGCGTCCTGTCCACGCTGCCGTTGTCTATGAGTATTAGCTCCAGCGGCTGGCTCTGGCGTCGTATGCTCCTGAGGCACCTCTCGATGCCTGCCTCCTCGTTGAGTGCCGGGATCACGACGCTGACCTTCAACTCATGGCGTCTGTGGGTGGGGCGTTTAAATTGTTTTCCCATAGCCTGTATATACTGTTACTGCCCTTGGGAAACATTTAAGAAACTGGCGGGTGTCTCTTTGGGGGTGCTGGGCTGGTAGTTCAGGGGTATGAATGCTGCCCTGGCATGGCAGAGGTCGGGGGTTCAATTCCCCCCCAGTCCACCTTCTCTTCATCTCCTCGTGCGTGTGCATGGGTAGGGGGGAGGAGGGTGTAGTCGTCGTCGCCATGACCCCCCGTTTTTCGACTTGTTTATTGGTTCGGGCTTTTTCCAGGTTTTTAGGCGGCGACTACCAGAAAAAAAAATGAACCATCCTCATTTTATTATTTTTACTCGCACGGTTTCAGTTATAATATCTCACGACGAAAAAGTCACTCTTTACAGGGCATAATATTATTAATTTGTAAACAATATCTAAGGAACTTGAATGGTTTATCCAGAACTCGAAGAACTGACTTGGCTCGCTGTCCACGGTAGAGGAGTGATAAACACCGCCCACGCCTCCCAGATAGCGCTGACGCTCTCGCAGGCCGGCGTATCCGCCGGAAGAGAGGCCGCCTACTACATGAGGTACGACGACAGCCCAGAGAGGGTACAGCTTCCTTTCATCACCTACGCAGTCTTAGGCAAACCCGACATCAAGACGATACTACCGGAGGAGGTCGACCCTGTCGGAGGGGTCTTCGACGCCCTCGTTGTTCTCGACTCGTCGATGCTCATCAAGTCGACCTCTCAGAGGTCATTGCTCCTCGACGGCGCGAAGAGGAATGCTGCCCTCGTGGTCAACACCTCCCTCGGGCCGGAGGTAGTCTTGAAGCTAGTCAAGCGATACGCGTGCGCCCAGGACTGGGAGGGCAAGATAGTCACCGTGAGGGCAAAAAGATACAACCAGAACATTGCGCTCGGGGCCATCGGAGCCTTGGCCAAGGCCATCGAACCCGAGGTGACTCTCGACAACATAATCGAGACCCTCTATGCGCTGGGGAACGATGAGGAAAAGGTCGACGCCGTGAGAAGGGCGTACGATGACTCCGACCCCGTCAGCGTCGCCCTCAGGGCTGAGGACTGCGAGCCCTACAAGCTCAAATCGAGCCTCGCCGAGAAAAAGAGCCGCGCCCCTAAGGCGCTGAAGCCCTGGGACAGAGAGAGGTACGTCGAAATAAAGAACAGGGCAGCCGAAGCCCCCACCTACGAGCTCAGGTACGAGTCTATGCCAAGGTGGGAGGAGATAGCCCCCGGCCTGGTTGAGTTCGGGCCGAAGGTGGGCGAGAGGAACATCGGCTTCAAGACCTCGTTCGCGAGAACCTTCCGACCCGTGATAGACGAGAAAAAGTGTGTCGACTGCAAGGTGTGCCACGTCTTCTGCCCGGACGGCGCCATCGACTACGACCCCATAAGGATCGACTACGACTACTGCAAGGGCTGCGGGATATGCGCGAGGGTCTGCGGGCCCAGGGCCATATCGATGCCCCACGAGCTTAAGGTCCTGGAGGACCTGGACGAGGAGGAGTTCCTCACGATACGTGAGGCGCTCATCGAGTACGCCTACTGAGGTGAATTGACACGACAGTAACTTTAGAGAAGACGGTTCAGAGCGCGGCCCAGATGCGTCGAATGTGGACCGGGACGAGGGCGATCGCGGAGGCCGTCAAGCTCGCGGACGTCGACGTGATCGCCGCCTACCCTATTAGACCCTACACGGGCGTCATGAACGCCCTCGCGACCATGATCGCCAAGGGCGAGTTCTCCGCCGAGTACCTGGTCTGCGACTCGGAGCACAGCCAGTTTGAGGTGGTGAAGCACGCGTCGGCCGTCGGGGCGAGGACCTTCGTTGGGAGCTCGGGGACGGGCCTCGTCTACGGCGCCGAGGCCGCCGTCGTCATCGCCCTGGGGCAGCTGCCGGTGGTGGGCATAGTCGGCTGCAGGGCTCTAGACGACCCCGGCAACTTCGGGATGGAGTGGAACGACGCCCTCCTCTTCAGGGATGTCGGCTGGATCATGTCGTGGGCGAAGGACCCTCAGGAGGCGCTGGAGATGACCCTCGTCGCCTACAGGATCGCCGAGGACGAACGAGTTCTGCTCCCTAACTTCGTGGCTGTGGACGGAGCCACGATAACGCACGTGGCGTCGCCCGTTACGCCCTCGACCAAGAGTCAGGTAGAGGAGTTCCTGCCCCCCTACAGGCCGGCCCACCCCCTAGACCCTGCGCATGAGGCAGTGAGCAAGGCCATGCACATCTCCCCCTCCCTGATAGGGCCGGAGCAGAGGAAAGCCCTGGACGCCGCGATGAAGAGGGCGAAGGCCAAAGTCATCCCCGAGGCGTGGAAGTCCTGGGTAGACGTGACGGGCAAGGAGACCCCCGCCTTCGTCGAGACGAAACACGCCGAGGACGCCGACTACGTCATGCTGACGATGGGGGCATACTCCAAAAACGTGGATTACGTAGTCGGCAAGATGAGGGATAGGGGAGTCAAGATCGGCTCCATGAGGCTCAGGTACTTCAGGCCCTTCCCCACCGAGGAGGTGAGGGAAGCCCTGGATGGGGTGAAGGGCGTAGGTATAGTCGACTTCTCCTTCAGCCTCGGATCGCCGCAAAACGGTAGCATACTCTACAACGAAGTCAAGGCCGCCCTCTACGACGCCGACGAGAGACCGCAGGTGATGGGCTTCATCTTCGCCGGCGGCAGAGAGATGAAGATAGCGGACCTCAGTAAGGCCGCGGAGCTGCTCGTGGACTCGACTAGGAAGGGCAGGGTAGACCATCCCATCAGGTGGATGATGGTGAGAGGTGAGGACGCATGACCGAGAATACCGGGATCATAAAGAAGCTCACCGAGGTGCCGCCCGAGGACTACTACGTTTCCGGGCACAGGACGTGCGCGGGGTGCGGCGCCGCTCTCGGCTACAGGCTCGTGCTCAAGGCCGCTGGGCCCAAGAGCGTGGTCATCGGACCCACAGGCTGCATGTACGTCGCCAACGGACACCAGTTCCTCACCTCCCCCTACGCTGTGCCGTGGTACCACACGCAGCTCGGTGCCGGAGGCCCAGCTGGAATAGGCACCGCGGCTGCCTTCAGGGCCCTCATGTTCAAGGGGAAGAGGAGAAGGGAGGATGTCAACGTGGTTGTCTACGGCGGAGACGGGGCCATGGCGGACATAGGCTTCAGCGGGCTCTCCATGGCCCTCACCTACGAGTACCCTCACCTCCTCTACCTGCTCTATGATAACGAGAGCTACGCGAACACGGGGATACAGGCGTCGAGCTCGACACCCTTCGGCTCCTCCACGACCTTCACCCCGCCGGGCAAGGTGAAGAAGATCGGCAACGAGAGGCAGAAGAAGAACATGGCCCTTCTGGCTGCATCCCACCCCGGGATAGGATATGTGGCTACGGCCTGCACCTCCTACCCGGTGGACCTGGTAAACAAGGTAAGGAAGGCGCTGAGCAGCGACAGGCCCTCATTTGTGCAGCTGCTCGCGCCCTGCCCCAAGGGCTGGGCCTTCCCACCAGAGGAAACGGTCGACATGGGCAGGCTTGCGGTCAACACAGGCATGTGGGTCCTATGGGAGTACGAGGAGGGGAGATTCAGCCTATCCGTGAAGCCGTCGCGCAGGGGGAAAGTGACCGACTACGTGCTGAAGCAGGGGAGGTTCGCCCACCTGAGGAACAACGAGGATGCGCTTGGGTACATGCAGCAGACGGTGGATGAGGATTGGAGGCACTGGGAGGAGATGGATAAGACGGGGGAGATGGAGATACACTGGATGCCTCCCTACCTTAAATATTGACGTACCCGATTTTTAGTCCACAGACCAAGTACCAGTAGATTTAATATTTAAAAAATATTGTATTGGTTGTATCCTTGTAACCACCAATTTATGAATTTTCTAAATTTATCCCACACTTGCGTCAAAATATTGTTTCGCAAGTATAACTTTCTCTCCTGCTAATACAATCTAACATTTATGGTTTAACCTTAAAAGACGTTCTCTGAGATGACCTTGGCTGACTAGCCCTCTATTCCAAATAGTCCCCGAGAAGATAAGAGGAGGAATAAATCGGTAAACTGGTATGATAACCTGTAAATATGGAGCTTCACCCAATGTCTTAAGTCGATGAAGGTTCATCGACCCCGCCAAGGGGGCCGATGGCCTACACTATCAGGGTACGGTGAAGACAAGGGTTGACTGATGAACTGAAGATCACGAAGAGGACCGCCTACTTGGCCGTCCTCTCAATGGGTATAGTGAGTATGCTGGGGGACATCGCCTACGAGTCGGGCAGAGGCATAGCCCCTGACTACCTGAGGTTCCTGGGCGCATCCGCGTTCATGGTTGGCGCGGTCAGCGGCGCCGGCGAGTTCATAGGGTACGCTATGAGGCTGGTCAGCGGCCCCCTCGCGGACAGGAGCCGAGCCTACTGGCTCTTCATATTCCTCGGCTACGGGCTCATCCTGGCTGTGCCCCTCATGGGGTTCACGTCGAGCGTCGAGATCGTCATGCTCCTGCTCCTCCTGGAGCGGCTCGGGAAGGCGCTGAGATCGCCGTCGAGGGACGCAGTCGTCTCCATCGTCAGCAAGGGGATGGGCTCCGGTAAGGCATTTGGGCTGCACGAGTTCATCGACCAGATAGGCGCAGTCATCGGGCCCGCTGCGCTGGGCGCCGTGATGTTCTACACGGCCAACAGCTACCCGGCCGCCTTCAAGTCTCTCCTCATACCCTACGTCCTGATGATGGCCTTCCTCGCCTACACGTACACCCGGATAGGGAGAAGAGTCGACGTAGAGGCAAAGAGCGCCGGGTCCGCCGAAGGCAGCCTGACAAAGGGGTTCTGGCTCTACTGCGCCGCGATCCTCCTCAATACGCTCGGGCTCATCCCGGTCGCACTCATCCTTTACAGGGGCTCCTCGATCCTTCAGCCCTCTGGTCAGCAGTGGATCGTGCCGCTGCTCTACGTCATCGTGCAGCTCATAGATGCGCCGATGGCGCTGGCCTCCGGGATCCTCTTTGACAGGCTCGGCGTCAAGGTCCTGGCCGTGCCCTTCGCCTTATCTGTTCTCCCGGCGTTCCTCGTCACCTACGGTGGACTGATCGGCGTGGTCTCAGCGTGCATAGTCTATGGGGTGGTGCTGGGCATGCAGGAGTCCATCTACCGCGCCGCGATAGCCGACCTGGTCCCCATGTCCAAGCGCGGGACGGCGTACGGAATATTTAACACGGCGCTGGGCGTCGGTACACTCGCTGGAGGGGTCGTTTTCGGCTTCTTCATCGACCAGGGCTTCGCCGGTGTGATCATGCTCGGCTTCGCAGTCGTCATGCAGGCCGGGGCACTTGTAGCCCTCAGGGGGGACAAGCAGCTTTTTGTGAGTGGAACCTCACCCTGAGGTCTCAGCTGGATCATCCGTTTCCCTTATGAATACCGACGAAATGTTGTGGTTGACGCTGACCCGATAGTGAATCAGGGACATTCTACTGAACCTGTCTACCGCTATTCTCTTTCATAATTATATTATTATTATATTTATGCTTAATGCGCTTGATTGTTTGGCATTCATATCATCACAGTAGTCACCATATCAGCTAAGCAGGAGTCAAACTCGTTCATATTACTTGAATGCCTAAGTAAAGCCAGTTCTAACAATATGATTCTCTTAATCCTTCTCTATGCTTGATGATTCGTACATCCATATAGTTACTTGACGTTAAATGTTAGATATTTTACTTTTTATTGAAGAAAGTTAATTTTTTTATTTAACTCCTATGCCTCAACTAAAATACTTTATTACGGAGAGGGTATATTCTTAGGATTTCGCATGACGCATCTGAGGAAACCAAAGGAAGACATGAAATATATTCTGGCCACAGACGTCGGCAGCACGACGACGAAGGCTAGGCTGTTTCACCGTAAAAATGGTGAGTGGAGGTTCCTCGTTGCAGGTGAGGCTCCGACGACCGTTGAGGCGCCCTACGAGGACGTGACTCTGGGCGTGAGGAACGCTGTCAAGGAGGCCGAGGAGCTCACGGGCCTCAACATACTCACCCCCGACGGCGAGGGGATAGTTGTCCCCTACAACGGTGAGAGGGGCGTGGACCTCTACTGCACAACCAGCAGCGCGGGCGGGGGTCTTCAGATGATGGTCGCCGGGAACGTTAAGTCAATCACCGGTGAGAGCGCCAACAGGGCCGCGCTGGGCGCAGGCTCGATAGTCATGGACGTGATCGCCATCGACGACGAGAGGGAGGACTACGAGAAGATCAGGAGGATACGCGCCCTAAGGCCGGACATGATCCTCCTCGCAGGCGGGACAGACGGGGGCACGATCTCGCACATCATGGAGATCGCTGAGCTGATTAAGGCGGCGAAGCCTGTGCCCCGCCTGGGCATAGACTATAAGCTCCCTGTCATCTTCGCGGGTAACAAGGACGCCCGACCCGAAGTCAAGCAGCTTCTGGAAAAAGACTTCAACCTCTCCATGGTCGAGAACCTCAGGCCCGTGCTGGAGGAGGAGGTCATCGAGCCCACCAGGAGAAACATCCATGAGCTGTTCATGGAGCACGTCATGAGCCACGCCCCAGGCTACAACAAGCTGATGAAGTGGACCGACGTCGACATCATGCCCACTCCCGCCGGCGAGGGCATGGCCATACAGCTGATAGCCAACGAGTACAAGGTCAACGTCATAGGCGTCGGCCTCGGCGGGGCTACGACAAACGTTTACTCGATATTCGATGAACGGTTCGTGAGAAGCGTGAGCGCCAACCTGGGCATGAGTTACAGTATATGCAACGTGCTGAAGGAGGCAGGTGTAGAGAATCTCAGGCGGTGGATACCCTACGGCATAGAAGATAAGGAGCTCATCAACCTGCTACGGAACAAGATGATCAGACCCACGACGCTTCCTCAGACGCTGAAAGATCTGCTCATCGAGCACGCCGTCGCCAGGGAAGCCGTAAGGCTCGGGCTCCAGCACCACAAGACACTGGCGACGCGGCTAAGAGGCATCAAGGTTGAGCGCGACCTTGTAGATATATTTGATCAGACTCTAGCCGCCTCGTACATAGAGATGATGAAGATAAGCCTGATAGTGGGCACAGGAGGCTTACTGAGCCACGCCCCCAGAAGAATGCAGTCGATGCTTATCCTGATAGACGCGTTCCAGCCCGAGGGGGTCACCAGGCTCTTCCAGGACAGCGTCTTCATGATGCCCCACCTTGGGGTCCTCTCGACGGTGTACCCTGAGGCAGCTTGGCAGATCTTCGATAAAGACTGTCTTGTGAGGCTAGGGACGGTCATAGCGCCCCACGGCCAAGCCGCAGAAGGCGAGCCGGTCATGGATGTCAGGCTCGAGATGCCCGACGGTGATCCAAGGAACATCGATGTGAGGTCCGGTGAAATCGTCAAGATACGTCTTCCGGAGAAGGAGAAGGTTAAAGCCGTCATCACGCCTCACAAGTCGTTCGACGTAGGTGAGGGGCGGGGTAAAAAGCTGGAGACGACCGTCGAGGGCGGCGTGGAGGGCATAATACTCGACGCCAGGGGCAGGCCGTTGAGCATACAAGGCGCAGAGGCGCATAAGACTCTGATTAAATGGTTCAGGGCTCTGGACCTTTACCCGGCTGAAGCAGTGGAAGCCATGGAGGGCATCTAGTTGACAAACAAAAAAGTTACTGACGAGTCCGTCTACGCCTACACTCCGGGCCTGAAAATCAAGTCAGCCATCCAGCTGAGGAAGACGCGTGAGCTGCCCATCCCCGGGAGCGTCATGGTGGACGTAGGCTCCACCGTGGACTGTGACACCGTGATCGCTCAGATGGAGATACCGGGCGATCCTCACATAATAAAAGCCAACCTCCTCCTAATGGTGGAACCCCAGGAGCTAGGCGAGTACATGATGAAGAAGGCGGGCGACGCCGTCAAGGTAGGTGAGACCCTTGCGCGGTACATTGCCCTGTTTGGGCTCGTAAAAAGGTTCGTAGTGTGCCCCGTAGATGGAGTGATAGAGAACATCGGCGCGTCCGGCTGGGTTACGGTTCGAACACCCTCCGTGAAGGTGGCCTTGAAAGCCTTCATACCAGGTAAGGTCGTCGAGACGATACCCGGGAAAGGGGTGGTCATCGAGACTAACGCAGCCTACATACAGGGCATCTTCGGCATAGGCGGCGAATCTCACGGGCCTCTAAACGTGCTCGTCGACTCAGTTGACCAGCCTCTTGAAGCCGGACGTATAACTCCGGAGCACGCGGGCCAGATAATCATAGGAGGAAGCTACGTGACGCTGGAGGCCCTTAGGCGAGCCAGGGAGGTCGGCGTCGCTGGAGTGATAGTCGGAGGCTTCGACGGAGACGACTTGACCAAGTTCATAGGATACGAGATGGGCGTGGCCATCACGGGCCAGGAGGAGACTGGGATCACGGTCATAATCACGGAGGGCTTCGGCAGGATCAACATGTCGCTCAGGACATTTGAGCTCTTCAAGAAATATAATGGCAGAGACGCCAGCATAAACGGCGAAACCCAGATCCGCGCAGGCGTCATCAGACCCGAGGTCATCATACCCCACGATCGCTCAGAAGGCGAGTCGCCCGACGAGAAGCTCTCCAAAGGCATGGTGAAGGGGACGCCCGTCAGGATCATCCGTGAACCGTTCTTCGGTCAACTGGGTAAGGTGCACAGCCTACCCGTCGATCTGGAGGCCACGGAGACGGAGTCGAAGATGAGGGTCGTCGACATCGAGTTGGAGGATCAGAGGATAGTCAGGGTGCCCAGGGCGAACGTGGAGATCATAGAGATATAGAAAAAGTTGAGGTTCATGAAACCTCTTTTTCCTGGGCGCAGGTTTCTAGAGCCACCTTGGCCGCCCTCGCATGTCTCACGTGTTCGTAGGCCGCATGAAAAAAGGGAGACCTATGTGAAAAAAGGTAGGGGGTGCCAATTTAAGGAAGAAAAACCTCCTGAAATAATGTCCCGGGCTGAGCTAAAAAGAGGATAACCAGAATCCTCGTCACCTTAGAATTTTCTTGAAGACCCTCAGGAAGTTACCCCCAAGTATCTTCTCGATCTCGTCGTCAGAGTAGCCTCTGGCGACGAGCTCCTTCGTCATGTTGAGCAACTTGGAGGAGTCCTCCAGACCTTCGGGTCTGCAGCCCCCGTCCCAGTCGGATCCGAGTCCGACGAAGTCGATGCCCGCCACATCCACGACGTGGTCTATGTGGTCTACGACCCCTTCAAGGGTCGTCGGCCCGACCCCGTACATCACCCCTATCACTCCGCCGTTCTCGGCGAGGGCCTTGGCCTGGTCGTCCGTCATGAACCTGGGCGTGTCGTGGAGAGCCCTCAATCCGTGGTGGGACGCCACTATGGGCGACTTGGTCACCTCCAACACGTCGTAGAAGCCCGTGTCGCCGATGTGGGACACGTCGACCACGATTCCTAGGCGGTTGCACTCCTCTATCGTCTGGACGCCCAGCTCGGTGAGGCCGCTCTTGGTCCTGTTTTCGGCGTTGCCGTCCGCCAAAAGGTTCCTTCTGTTATATGTGAGGCCGAACATCCTGAGCCCCAGCGAGTAAAGCACCCTGAGCACCCCGAGGTCGCCCTGGATCGCGTCCCCCCCGCTTTCGACTGATAGCATCGCGGCTATTCTGCCATTTTTCTTAGCTCGAAGTATGTCCTTCGCCGTAGTCGCCAAGGAAGCCTTGTCCCTGTTCTTCCGCAGTTCACCTTGGAACGTGTCCACCATCTGCAGGGTTCGGAGAACGCATCGCTCCGGTTTATACTCAGGCTCCATCCACATTGAGAAGACCTGGCACGTCTGGCCCCCTTCAGCCATCTTGACGAAGTCGACTGAAAGGTTGTCGCCCCTTTCACCCAGGCCCCTGTTGCCCGGGTAGTTGAACGAGGTTCCTATGTCGGCTGCAGTGTATTTCCTCGGTAACTCGAAGTAGTGTGAGAGGTAGACGCTCACAGGAGGCCTCGGGGTAAGGTGGATTATCGTGTCACAGTGCGTGTCGATGATGATCGAGCGCTCGTGTACGGAAGCCGCTCTTTCTTCATCACTTTTTGGGAGGTTCTTGTACGAGTTCATTCTATAACACCTATTCGCCTAAACTGTACCTCCACTCCGAGGAGTTAAATATAGCGTAAATCACTCTGGTTTCGGGTGAATGTATGATTCTAACCGGAAAACGTTTCGATCTAATCATTCTACTACTCAATGTTGTACTGATGTACTGGTTCATGAGGAAAGCTGAGAGGGGGAAACTCCCCTACATACGCACTATCCCGTTCCTCGAGGAACTCGATAGCATAGTGGGTAGAGCCGCCGAGATGGGTCGACCCATCCACTTTAGCACAGGCTACGGTGGACTTCACGACGAGTGGGCCGTCATGTGCGTCGCGGGGCTCGCCCTGCTGAGCAAGGTGGCGGAGCTATGCGGTAAGTTCCGCGTGTGGCTTCAGTTCACTTGCTTCAGAGGCTACCTTGTCCCCATAGGGCAGGACATCATCAAGTCTGGCTATGAGAAGGGTGGCAACCCTGAAATGTACTCGCCCGACATGGTTAGCTACGTCGGCGAAGATCAGCCAGCCTACATAGCCTACATGATGGACTACTTCATGAGCGCTAAGCCGGCCGTGGCTATGATGTTCGGCGCTATACAAGCCGAGATGAATAACCACCTAATGATGGCCGCCCGGGTGGGGGCCATCAGCTGCGCCGGTACGCCGAGACTCTACTATCAGGGTAAGATGGCTTTGATGTCAGACTTCGCTCTGCTAGGCGAGGAACTGTACGTGGCTGGAGCATCCATAACGAAGGACCCTGTCCACCTCGGCAGCATCGAGGCAGAGGATTGGTCCAAGCTGATCGTCGTTGCGTTGTTTGTGTTAGCTGCTGTAGCCGCCTTAATAGGCTGGTACCCAACGTTCGTGAGTATGATGAAGTGGTGATATGAAGTGTCAGTGATTAAACAGAAAGAGTTCGCCGTAATACTGTTCGTGATCCCTCTCCTCTTTATCCTATTCAACTACTACACGGGGATAGCCGGCCCGGCGGCGACCGAGCTCATCAACTGGGGCGCCTACCTGTGGAACTTTAGCATGATCATAGGCACTTACTCGATGTTCAGGAAGCATCTAATGACTATAACAGAGAAAAAGAAGGACTGGATCTACAGCGTCATAATGTTTGCTTCCTTCTTCATATACTTCGGCACATCGTACCTACATCAAGGCGCCTTCCAGTGGATACTGGACTACGTTCAGAACCCCATCATGTTGACGATCTGGGTCGGCGCCTTCACAACCTTCACGATGCTGTTCAGGGGCGCCAAGACACGCAACTGGCTGGGCATACTACTGCTCGCAAGCTCTATCCTGACGGTTCTCAGGATGGCGCCCATAGGTGAGGCAATATGGCCGGGTTTCTCCGTCATCGGCCTCTGGCTGAACAATGTCCCCAACATAGCTGTGATGCGCGCAATAACGATAGGCATGGGCATCGGCCTGCTGGCTACCATGGTGCGTGAGATACTGGGCAAGGAGACCCATTACCTAGGTGAGTGACATGTCAACGAACAAACTGTTCCATCTCTCACCGGAAGTACAGGACTCCATAGTGTATCTCCTTGTGATGGTTCTTAGCGGTCTACCGATACTGTACCCCCTAGGCCTGCCACTAAAAATCAACGAATCGACCACGACATTCTATAACACACTGAACGAGTTACCCGATGGAACCGTCATCCTGTGGAACGAGGGCTACATGGTCTCCTCATATGTGAGCGGCTCAGAGATCGCCTTTTACAGGATGTTCTTCGATCTCATGCGAGACAAAGACGTAAAAGTAATCTTCATCTCAAGCTGCGTCGACGGCCCTCTGGGGGGTGCCATGATCGAGCAGATGCTTAAATACGGCGTCGATAAAACGGACACAACGTATGGCGTCGACTATGTTAACCTAGGCTGGCTACCAGGCTTCGAGGCTGTACTGGCCGCCATAGCGCAGGACATACAGTCAGTCACGACAGCCGACGCGTACGGAACCCCCATATCGAGTATACCTGTGATGCAGGGACTCACCACCGAAGACATCGCTCTGTTCGGCTTCAGCTGCGGCGTCTCCGTTGACCCGTGGATGAGGCAATGGGGACCCTTGAACAAACCGATACTGATGTTCGGAGGAGAGCAGCTCATCGCACAGGCCATGAGCTACATTCAGGCCGGAACCGTCGATGCATACCTTAACGGAGGGCGAGGTAACGCCGAGTTCGAGAAGCTCTACGGCTACTATACCTTACAGACAGCCACAATGGACGCAACTAACCTGATAAGTGTCTACGGGATCGTGCTGATACTGCTCAGCAACATACTATTCAGGAAGAGAGGTGTTCAGAAATGAGCGACATGATAGGTGACCTGGTCTTCGTAGCCATAATAGTAGGGATCTGGACCATCTTCTACAGGGAGAACGCGGTCTACAAAGCCATCTCGAGCTCGTCAGTGGGCCTCATGCTGGCATTCTGGTTGAAGGGTGGCTTCGACACGATCTACAAGGACGTCTTCAAGCCCGCCTTGTTCGACATGAACCTCGCGCGGATGGCGGTACTGGTGCTCGGCCTAATGATATTCCTCAGGTTCTACCAAAGCCTCGCGTTCGCATCGAAGTGGCCCATAGCTATACTCGCCGGAGTAGGCACAGCCATCGCCTCCAAGGGGGCGGTGTCGGCTATGATACTGAACCAGATAGCCGCGGGCCCCTTCTTCACAGCGGACATACTAACCAACATCAACAACATCCTGATCTGGGTCGGCGCGATAGCCACCACCGTCTACTTCCTCTTCAGCTTCGAGAGGGGACCCATCCTGAACACTATCTCAAGAATAGGCCAGGTTTACATGATGCTGGCTTTCGGAGTCACTTTTGGCATGGCCATATATGGCTCCTCGGTTCTGACACAGATGAACTTCCTGCTGAAGGCCCCAGGATACTATGTTACGATCATAGCCATAATCATAATCGTCGCCGACATCGTGATGCGGTCGCGTAAACAAAAACCGGAAAGCACAGCCACTAGCTAATCTCTTCACATTTTTTTATACATATATTTCTTAAAAAGTTGTTCCAACGATATTATCTTAATCATAACATGTAAATATCATATACCTGATACATTTTAGGGTAGTTACAATACTTAATAATCATGTAGCGCTACTTTATCTCTAACTCCTTGCTATTATCGCTAACCTTTTTTTTTCTGCTTGCTACTTCTCTCTTCCCGGAGTTCATCTATCCTCCTTATGAGTCTGAGTATGTTCTCGCTCTGTTCAAAGACGTAAATGTACTCGTACGGAAGGTTGCCCAATATAGGCGTGAATGCTGCGAGAAAGAACCTGAACATCTGTCCCCCAAAATAGGATACAGGTCTGAATGTCCCTAGAAGAAATATCGCTGGTAGGTCAAGCTCCCTGTCTACAACCTTTTTCGCTATCTTCTCGATGATCTCGTCTGTCTCCTCGGGT
>DASWLJ010000329.1:0-13899 GCA_036396185.1 Bathyarchaeia archaeon
AAGAGGCCTGAGGTGAAGTTCATGACGATATCCACGAGGAACAAGGTGAAAGCCGACCGGGGCACCGTCCCCCACACCTTTATGCTCTCCTTGAGCGAGGCGGGGTACTCTCCAAGCATCTCGCTCACGTTGATCCTGGCCGGGCTCTGGACGGTCTCTTTGAGACGGAGCCTCATGAAGGCCGCAACCAGGAAGCCGCCTATCACCAGCTTATATGTGAGCCTCATGCTCGGGACGAGGCCGTACATCGTCAGCAGGTAGCCGGCGAAGAGGGGCGCGGGGGTCGTGGAGACGCTGGCTATGAGGTTGATGATGCTGAACCCCATACCCCGCTTCTCCTTCGGGACAGAGTCGGCCACCATCGCGTTGAGGGCGGGCTGGTATATGGCAGCGAACCCTGATAGGACGGCCCCAACAAGTATCCACTCCCAGCCTGGCGCATAGACGAAGAAGATGCGGGCTAGGGCCGCCACGAACGTCATGGTGCTGATGAGCCACTTTCGCCCATACTTGTCTGCCAGGTACCCGCCCGGGAACTGAACGAGTGCGCTGGCCAAGTTCTGGGCCGCGAAGATGAGGCCGATGGTCGTCGTGGACGCTCCGAGCGCCTCAACGTACAGGGTGTAGTATGTGCCGGGCAGCTCGGTGAAGAAGTCCAGGACGAGCCAGCTCAGAACCATTATGAGGAAGTTGCCCTTTACGAAGTCGAACTCGGAGCGGAGCCTACCCAGAAGCTCCTGCGGGGCGCCTGCCTCCTCCGGGATCAGTGCGGCTGCCAACCCGGTCTCCTCAATGAGTCTCAGTTTTCTCTGGGGGCTCCTTCAGGTACGCGTTGGGGCTCACATGGATGCTCTCCGTGTACGTGACCCTACCGTTGACCCTGCAGCCGTCCCCTATGTGCACCTTGGACCCGGTGACGGTGTCGCACTCGACGTTCTCGAGGATGACCTCCCCGCCCTCCACCTTGCCCGTCCTCAGCTCCCCGTCGCGCCAATCCCTGGGTTCGACCCTGATGTACTTGGCCTCAAGGCCCTCAGTCACCCGGCTCAGGGAGCCTCCGAGGAGTATCTCTATCCTGTCAGCTTTGACTCCCCTGGTCCTGATGCTTCCTCGCACCTCGACGCGGCCCCCGGACTCTATGCCGCCTTCAACTGTGAGGCTGCCTGAAGACAGAAGCTCGTGGCTAACCGAGGCCTTTCCGCCTACCTCAGTTGACCCTGAGCCCTCCATGAACGACCCTTCGACGCCGCCCTCCACTCTTAGGCTGCCTGACTTCTCCATGCGCCTGAACCTGGCATCGCCTCGGATGGTGGCCGAGCCTCTGAACCTTATGGTGTCCGCTGATAGGTCTCCGTCGACCTCTGTTGAGCCGCTGGACTCTAGTTCTCTCACCGTGAGGCCCCCCGGGAGATGTGAGCTGCCGCTGGTGGAGATGAGCTGGGGGGAGAGCTCTGCCCTCCCCGACACCTTCACTGATCCGTGTCCCTCGATGTGCACCCTGCCTGAGCCCCTGATGCTCGCCTCGGGGAACTCGCTGTAACCTATGTTCATCACGGTTCCGTCGAAGGTAGCGCATATAAAGTGGACTCACAGTATGAAGTCGCTTAAGGTAGTCACAAATTGTTACCAATAAAAAAGGGGGGTTAGCGGTGGTGGTGCCCCGGCAGACAGTACGCGCACCCGTCGTAGCCGTCCTCCAAGGCCTTCTCCAGGCTGCAGTAGTAGACCCTGTTCCTGTAGCTGATGCGGTGAGCCCACTCGCAGTCCCGCTTATGGACCTCCGTGCTCTCAGGGTTCTTGTTGGCTATGTAGGGGGCGTACGACCCTATGTTGCCCGTCTCTATGTTGGCTGTGACCAGAGCCTCAGACTCGTCGATGACCAGGTTCGTGGCAGTGGCCGTCACCGTTACGGAGGTGTCCGGCAGCGTCTGCTCTATTATTGCGGGGCTCAGCACTATCGGGGGCATGTTGTCCACCACCTGGTCCACGACCCAGTCCACAACGTAGTCGAGCAGGAACTCGGGTATGGCCCAGGGCAGAGGTATCGTCAGGTCTAGGTCGGTGACCTCCACGGTCAGCCTCCTGCTCGAGTCCAGGTACACCTTGCCCTCAGCGTTGTCGATGTTCAGTGTGAGCCCGTTGGCTCTCAGGTCGAAGAGGGTGACGGTGTACGTCTCCTCGCTGACGTCTAGGGCCCCCCAGAAGAGCTCGGTGGTCTCGGTGATCTGGACGTACACCTTGAGCCAGATGTCCGCCGAGACGCTTCCGGAGAGCTCGACCGTGTTCCCGGGCTTCATGTCGAAGTCGAATTTCCCGAAGTGAAGCGTTGCGCCGTACTCGGCCCAGACTCTGTCGATGTCTATGTCCACGTCCACAAGGCCGAGGGTGAGGACGGCGGCCACCCAGTCCACAAGCTCGTCTATCCAGTCAACGAAGTCTGGCGGGTCGAACTCGTGGCTGCCGGTCTGGGTCACAGACTTGGGGTGGGTAGTCCTGTACCACCAGAAGTCGTAGACCCTGTGCATCGCGGACTCGTTCACACCGACGCCCACGTGGCTTCCGCCCGTGAAGTCAGTTATCTGGTTCACGTCGCCTCCCGTGTAGCCGAGGAGGTTCACAGCGGCCGCCATGACCTGGCTGTTGAGCACCTTCACGTTGCCGAGCCCCACAGTGAGCTTGTTCGTGTCTCCGGGGGGCATGTAAGGGAGCTCCAAGCTCAGAAGCACCGGGCTCACCTCTATGGACGCGATGTCCTCGGTGAGGTACTCCTCCATTGCTATGGCCATGACCTCGTTGAGCCTGTTGATGACGTTCGTGGGCAGGTGGTACGTGTCGTTCAGCTCCACGTCGTCGATCTCGGCGTCCACCGCGTCCAGCACGAGCTGGCGGGTGTTCTGGTCGAAGACGGGCTTGAACTTGACGGTGAACTCCACCTCCAGTTCGAAGCTTATGTTGCCGAGCACCGTGAACTTGGACTGGCCCCTGATGTTCATCTTCATCTTGTGGTCCGAGGTGAAGTCCACGGTGGGCGGGGCTGCCACGCTGACCTCGTACCCTATGTCCATGAACTCCTCCAGGCTCTCAGGCACATCCTCGATGGGGAGAGTGTAGACGCCGGTGAACACCGGGAACTTGCCTATGCAGTGGCCCAGGCTGAGGAACTTGTTGACCATGGACTCGTTAAGCTCGGCGACTACGTCGTAGCCACCCGTCTTCACTTGTCGTCGCCCTCCTTGAGACTCTTCGAGTGTCCTTCGGGCCCCACCTTTACGTGGACCCGTATCGGCTCGCCTCTGAGAACGCGCTTAAGGTACCAGTCGTCGCCTCCCCTCTCCTCCGCGACTCGGCGAACGTCTTCCTTTATCTGGCTCCTCCAGCTCTCACGTAAACTCCGCTTGAACTCGTCGTCAACCTTAACGCCTTGGGCTTCAAGGGTAGCCCCGAAATCCTCCTTGAGCCTCAAGGACAGCTCAGGTTTTTTCTTAATGGAAGCCTTAAGGTCCTTGATAGGCTTGAAGCTGAACCTTTCAAGCCTAGTCTTATCTACTTTTACGCGTTTCATGTTGTTCACGTGCACGTAGAAATTTGTGCAAAATAAACTTGGGAAGGGATGAATATAAGGCGTCCTTATTTTTCCTCATACTTAAAAAAGGGTAAGGTGTGGGCCTTACCTCACGTCGAAGAAGTGGGTTGGAGGGTACTTGGGCAGCTCCCTTGCGAACGATCTGTCAGGCCAGAAGTAGTGGATGACCTGGTGGGTAACCTCCGCGGGCATGGTGAGGCCGCTCCACGTCCTGTGGTACCTCTCCTGGGTGTCAACCTCATGGATGAAGCACCAGTTGAACCTCACCTGGCTTGGACCGTAGAGGCCCATGAACCCCACGTTGTTCTTCTCGCACTCTGAGCGCACGGCCTCGACCCAGCGCGTCAAGGCGTCCCTCGTCCCCGACCAGTCAAAGTAGTTAATCACTATCAGTTTAACCGCCTCCGATCCGGGGTCGAATAGAAACCCGTGAACGGCTACACAAGCCGCCGATATATGGGTTATTCCTGGGGCTTCTCGGGGTTCCTCAGCATCAGCCACGTGTACGCTAGGCCCACCATCAGTAGCGCCGCCTGGAGCACCCAGGGGAACACCGGGTTCATGCGGTAGATGAGCCCCCCGGCCAGGTTGCCCAGCGTCTTAGGGAGGAATATGAGGAAGCCGCTGGGGACCCCTATACCTGTGACGCCCAGGGTTATGCCGCTGCCCAGCCCAGCCATGATGCGGCCCCTGATCTGCCGGGGGATGCTGTCAGCCAGGTAGACCTGGGACGCGATCCACATGAAGACTGAGCCCAGCACTATGACCGTGTAGATGGCCAGCACGTCCCAGAACCCCTTCGCCTCGGTGAACAGGAACATGCAGGGCGTTGAGAGAATGAACCCCGCCAAGAAACATTTCCTTGTGCCAAACTTGTCCACTATCTCGCCTATGAACAGGCTCAGGATGGCCTTCGCCACGCCGCTCCACAGAAGTATGACGCCCCACCTGTAAGGCTCGAGCCCTATCTCCATGGACGCGTATATTATCCAGAAGGGCAGGATCATGCTGCTGAGGAACGACAGCAGCACGCTCAGGGCTGCATACGTCCTGATGTTGCCCCAGATCCACCTGAGGGAGTAGCCCATGTCCCTGTAGGCGCCGGCGAAGAGGTGTACGGGGTTCCAGTTCACCTCCTCGATCTGTGTCAGGGTCTCCTTGAGGAACAGCAGCCTCATCGCTGCCACCACCAGCCCAATGACCAGACTGAGGGCGAACCCTATCCTCATGGCGGGGATGAGCTCGAACCGAGCAATAAACAGGCCAGCGATGTAGGGGGCTATGATCCTTATGAGGTTGGGGAGAGCGAAGTTGAAGGCGTACAGCTTACCACGCTCACCCACAGGGATGCTGTCAGCCATCACGGCGTTCATGGCGGGCACGTAGAACAGGACCATCTGCTGGTAGATCATGGCGAAGGCCGCCCACTCCCAGCTGGGCGCCACGAGGAACACGATGAAGCTGCTCACGTAGAGGAGCGTGCTATAGGACACCACCCTGACCCTGCCGCTCTTGTCCGCGATGTAGCCTCCTACGGGGTAGAGGAGCATGGCCCCAAAGCTCCCCAGCGCGTTGATGAAGCCGATGGTGGGGACGCTGGCCCCCAGGGCCAGCATGTAGCTGCTGATGAAGTTATCTACGTTACTGTCGCTCATGCTCCACATGGCCCGGCTGAGGGTTAGGACAAGCACGTTGCGGGGAATAAGTGTCCTCTTGGGTTCGATCTGCACTAAGCCTGCACTAAAATAACTTCACCGGGCGACATACATTAAAGGTTATGCAGATGGGGGCACGGGTCCGAGTCTACACCTGGGCCTTCTCAGGGTCCCTGAGCCACACAACCGTGAATATGAGGGCCAAGGTGAGAAGCACAGATTGCAGTATCCAGGGCATGGCCGCGTCGAAGCTGTATATGTAGCCGCTGATGAGGCTTCCTAAGGTCATCGGTATGAACACGAGGAACCCTGAGCTGTAGCCGCCCCCGGTGACACCGATGCTCATGCCGCTGCCAAGCCCAGCCATGACGCGGCCCCTCATCTCCCGGGGTATGCTATCCGCCAGGTACGCGCTGCTGGCTATCCACATGAAGGCGCTACCCATGACGAGGACACCGTAGATCACCATAGCCGCCCAGAAGCTCTGAGCCAGCGTGAACAGGTACATACCCGGGATGGCTATCGCGAAGGTGGCTATGAAGCACTTCCTGGCCCCCATCCTGTCCACGATGGGGCCGATGACGAAGCTGACGATGGTCTTGGCTACGCCGCCCACGAGCATTATGACCCCGAACTCGTACTCCGTGAGGCCGATGACCTCGTTGGCGAACACCACCCAGAAGTTGAGGATCAGGCTCCCCATGAACGCGATGAGCATGCTCACGACGGCGTAGCCCCTGATGTTCTGGAACGTCCACCTGATGCTCCCCAGCACGTTCCTGTAGCTCTCCACGAGAATCTTGACAACGTCGCCGCCCATACCCTCACCCTGAACGGTCTCCTTCAGGTACCTCATCCTGAGAAAGGCCACGAAGAGGCCCACCGTGAAGCTGATCATGTAGCCCAGCCGCATGGCAGGGAGCAGAGTCATCCTGTCGATGAGTAGGCCGCCGATGTAAGGGGTGAATATCCTGACGGCGTTGGGGATGGCGATGGTGAGGGCGTAGAGCTTTCCCCTGGCGCCTGGCGGGATGCTGTCGGCCATGATGGCGTTGAGCGCCGGCATGTAGAAGAGGACGACGTTCTGGTATGTGAACGCCAGGGCCACCCACCTCCAGTCCGGGCTGAACGCGAAGATGAGGAAGCTGCTCACGTAGAGGAGCGTGCTGATGCCGACGAATCTAGCGCGTCCAGCCTTGTCAGCGATGTAGCCGCCTATCGGGTACAGTAGGCACGCGGCCAGGCTGCCCATGGCGCTCACCCAACCGATGGTGGGCTTGTCCCCGCCCAGCGCAAGAATGTACAGGCTCAGGTAGGGAAAAACCAGGGCGTCGCCCATGCTCCACAGGATGCGGCTGACGGTCAGGACTAGGACGTTGCCCTTCATGAGGCTCCTGAGAGACATGTCATGCTGGGCCACCGTCGACATAATTACCGCACCGAATTGGCGATAGGGTAATGTGCCACGATTTAAACGTTCTCACAGGCGATCCCCACTGGTTCATGCGGGAAACCGTTAAACAGGGAGCCCGCCGTCATAGGGCTTAGTGGTACCATGGTCAAGATGAGCCAGCCCCACCCCTACATCCCCAACTCCGTGCCCGAGGTCAAGCGTGAGATGTTGAGACTGGTGGGCGCGGAGTCCGCGGATGAGCTGTACAGGGAGATGATCCCTGAGAGGCTCCTCATGAGGACTCAGATGAAGCTGCCTGAGGCGCTGCCGGACGAGCTGGGGCTCAGGCGGCACGTGGAGTCCAAGCTATCCAGGGACGTGACGGCAGCCGAGTACACCAGCTTCCTCGGCGGGGGCTGCTGGCAGCACTACGTCCCTGAGGTCTGCGAGACCATAGCTTGCCGAAGCGAGTTCCTGACGGCCTACGCGGGGGGCAGCCACAGCGACCTGGGCAGGTACCAGGCCAACTTCGAGTTCCAGAGCCTCATCTGCGAGCTGCTGGGCATGGAGGTTAGCGGCATCCCCACCTACGACTGGGGCGCCGCGGCCGGGAACAGCGTCAGGATGGCGTCAAGGCTCACGGGTCGAAGGAAGATACTTGTCCCCGGGAACGTCAGCCCGTCAAGGCTCAGCATCATCGGCAACTTCTGCGGCTCAGCCCACCAAGGCGGAGGCTTAGAGATCAGGCCCTTGAAGATGGACCCAGGCACCGGCACCGTCGACCTTGGCGACCTGGAGTCCAAGCTTGGCGAGGACGTGGCCTGCGTCTACTTCGAGAACCCCAACTACCTGGGAGTGATAGAGGCGGGTGGAGCCGAGATCAGCGCCCTGGCCCATAACGTGGGCGCGGAGAGCGTCTGCGGCGTCGACCCAATAAGCCTGGGCGTGCTGGCTCCTCCGAGCGACTACGGCGTGGACATAGCCTGCGGGGAGGCGCAGCCCCTGGGAGTCCACATGTACGCCGGGGGCGGCTCATGCGGGTTCATCGCGAGCCGCGACGAGGAACGTTACGTGGCCGAGTACCCGCTCAGGCTCGTCAGCGTCGCCCCCACGGTTGCCCCAGGGGAGTACGGGTTCGGGCAGGCCCTCTACGAGCGCACCAGCTACATGGCCAGGGAGAACGCCAAGGACTGGGTGGGGACCACCACGGCGCTCTGGGGTATCGTGGCCGCGGTCTACATGAGCCTCCTCGGCCCCAAGGGCATGAGGGAGGTGGGGGAGACCATCCTCCAGAAAAGCCACTACGCCACCGCGCTGCTAGGCGAACTCGGGGGCGTCGAGGTGCCCTTCAAGGGCTTCTTCAAGGAGTTCCCCGTCAGGTTCACGGGCAGAAAGGTGAAGGAAGTCAACAGGAAGCTACTCAAACAGGGGATAATGGGCGGCAAGAACCTGACCCGGGAGTTCCCGGAGCTGGGCCAGTCGGCCCTCTACTGCGTCACGGAGGTCCACACAGTTGAGCAGATAGAGGCCCTCGCGTCCGCGCTGAGGGAGGTGACGGGATGAAGACCCGGGAGTACCATGCGGCCAGGTGGAGCGAGCCCATCATCCACGAACTCACGAGCCCGGGTGAGAGGGGCTTCATACCTCCGAGAGCCGAGAAGAGGATCAGGGACAGAGTCGGCGAGGCGCCCAGCCTGGTGCCTGAGCCTTTGAGGCGGAGAACGGAGCCGGGTCTCCCGGAGCTCAGCCAGGCCCAGGTGCTGCGCCACTACCTGCGGCTCAGCCAGATGACGCTGGGCATGGAGCTGGGCATAGACGTGGGCGTTGGCACGTGTACCATGAAGTACAGCCCCAAGGTGAACGAGGGCCTGGCCCAGATGATCGCGGAGGTCCACCCGGATCAGCCCGAGGAGACCATTCAGGGGCTCCTGGAGGTCGTGTACGAGTTCGGCGACATGTTCCTTAGGGAGATCAGCGGCATGGACGCCTTCAGCTTCCAGCCACCTGGTGGCTCAGCGGGCGCATACAACAACGCCCTGATCATGAGGAAGTACCACCAGGTCCACGGTGAGCCCTGGAGAGACGAGGTAATCACAACAATCTTCAGCCACCCATGCGACGCGGCGTGCCCGGCGACGGCCGGCTACAAGGTGATAACACTGTACCCTGACCCGGAGACGGGGCTCCCCGACGCGGAGGCGCTGAAGGAGGCTGTGGGGCCCAGGACGGCGGGCTGCTTCATCACCAACCCTGAGGACACAGGCATCTTCAACAAGCATATCGACGAATGGACGCAGATCATACACGACGCTGGGGGCCTCTGCTCCTACGACCAGGCCAACGCCAACGCCATCATGGGTGTGACCAGGGCACGGGAGGCGGGGTTCGACATGTGCTTCTTCAACCTCCACAAGACGTTCAGCAGCCCCCACGGAAGCAGCGGCCCAGGCTCAGCTGCCATCGGAGTCACCGCGGAGCTGGAGCCCTACCTCCCAGTCCCGGTCATCGTGAAGAGGGGCAGCCGTTACCACCTGGACTACGATAGGCCGCTGAGCATCGGCCGCGTCAGGGACTTCATGGGCAACCTACAGGCCGTGGTCCGCAGCTACGCGTGGTGCATGGCCCTGGGCGCAGAGGGGCTCAGGGAGGCGGCTGAGGTCAGCATGATAAACAACCAGTACCTCGCCGAGAAACTGAGACAGGTCAGAGGCGTAACGCTGCCCTTCAGAGGGAGGAGGCTCGACCAGGCAAGGTGGAGCCTTGAGAGGCTGAAGGAGGAGACGGGCGTAGGCGTACAGGATGTGAACAACAGGCTCATCGACTACGGCGTCCAGAGCATGTTCACCAGCCACCACCCGTGGCTGGTACCCGAGCCCTTCACACCCGAGCCCTGCGAAACCTACAGCAGAGCCGACATAGACTACTGGGTGGAGGCCCTGAAGACCGTGATAGATGAGGCGTACGCCGACCCCCAGCTAGTGAAGACCGCTCCCCACAGGAGCAGCAACCACAACGTGGTGGACGGAGGCTTCGACGACCCGGATAGGTGGGCGATGAGCTGGAGGGCCTACAAGCGTAAGAGGGGTGGAGTACGATGAGGCTGGATGGCAGGGTGGCGGTGGTCACAGGCGCCATGCAGGGCATCGGCGCCGGCATAAGCAGGGTGCTGGCCAGGAACGGTGCGACCGTCGTGTTGACGGACGTGTCCCCGAAGGTGGGTGATACGGCCCAGATGATCGTCGCCGAGGGCTTCAAGGCGGAGCATATTGTCATGGATGTCACCGACCCAGCCCAGGTCGAGGAGGTCATGGCAGCGATCGAGAGGCGGCATGGCAGGGTGGACATCCTCGTCAACAACGCCGGCATATACCCACGCAGGAGGCTCGTCGAGATGGACGAAGAGTTCCTCCACAGGATGTTCGAGATCAACGTCTTCGGCATGTTCAGGTGCAGCAAAGCCGTGCTCCCGGGCATGGCGGCGCGCAGATACGGCAAGATCATCAACATGAGCAGCGTAACGGGTCCCATGGTGGGCGCCCCCAGCGGAGGCCAGACGGCCTACGGCTCCACGAAGGCCGCGGTAATCGGGTTCACCAAGGCCCTAGCCCTGGAGACGGCCCAGAGCGGCATAAACGTGAACTGTATACTGCCGGGCTACATACACAGCCCAAGCGCCTATGGGCTCAGGGGAAGCAGCGGCGACGCCGACGCGGAGGCAAAGATGAGGGAGTTCGGGTACAAGATACCCGTGGGCCGGCAGGGCAGCCCCGAGGACGTGGGCAACCTAGTCCTGTTCCTTGCATCGGACGAGACCAGCTACCTCACGGGCAGCGAGATCGTCATCGACGGCGGCAACATCCTCCAAGAGGAGTACCTTGGACCCTATAAGCCCAGGTAGCTACTCCAGCGCCATCAGCGCCGTATAGAACCCAAGCTTCTCGTCGTCCAGCCCATCGATCCCATAATAGTCGAGGAACATGGGTATCCACGACTCCTTGGCCTCAGCCTCACCGTAGTTGTACTTCATGCTCCAGATGCAGCTGGCCAGGTCAACGTAGGGGTCCGCGAGGCCTCCGTGGTCCCAGTCGATGACTCCGCTGAGGCGCCCTCTCTTGATGATTATGTTAGGCAGACAGTAGTCACCGTGGGTGAACGCCGGCTCTTCACTGGGTGCGCGCTCCAGTAGACGGCTCAACCTCTCGGCGTCGCCGGCCCCCAGCCTAGGCCTCAGCGCCTCGACGCGCTCCCGGATGTTACCCACGTATGGGCAACCTGAGGGATCGAGGTCGTGGATTATCTTCAGGGCGAAGGCCATCACCCTGACGGCGTCCTCACGCTCCTCGGGCTGAACCTGGTAGACAGGCGTCCCAGGCACCTCGGTTGTAAGCTGGTACTCCGCGTCGCCCGAGCACATGTAGTAGAGGGGCTCCGGTGTGGGGACCCTTTGGTCCACCCAGCGGAGTATCTCCGTCTCCCTCCTCAGCCTGAAAGAGTTGTCCCTGTACACCTTGAGGTACAGTGGCCGCTTCTCGGGGTGGGTGAGCCTGTAGACCTCTGCCCCCGTCTCCCTGTAGGGGTGAAGGCTGGCCCTGTATCCTTCGATGAGCCAGTCCAAAGAGGGCTGGGAGCCTTCAGGCGACCTTGATGATCGTTCTCCTGCCGTAGCCCGTCACCACTCTCATGAAGCCTCTCAGCTCCTCGTCCAGCTCCGGGTCACCCGTGTCCACCCGGAGCGGGCGGCCCCGCAGCGACGCCAGCTTCTGAGGCGCCGCCACGACTATGATGTTCTTTTTTCCGACCGCCCTGATTACGGCGGGGCTGATCTGCTGGTTCCCTCTGCCGAAGATGAAGCCCTGGCCCCCGATCACCGTGACTATTATCTTGGCCTTGGAGCCTACGAGGAGCCCGAGTATCTGCTTCTCGTTGGCGTCACTCGCCACCAGTTCTCCGCCCCTCACCACGTCCACCCCCAGAAGGGTCTTCTCGAGGCCCAGCTGCTTCAGCACCGGAGCCGTGGACGAGCCTGGGCCCACGATGTATAGCGTGCCTGGGTTCATCTCCTCGACGATGTCGGCGGCGATAGCCTCCAGGTCCAGGGGCTCCTGGCTGGCGCCCCCCTCCTTGCTGCCCTGCAGGTACTGGGGGGCGTACGGTATCCTCATGTAGCCGTAGAGCCTGGCCGATAGGCGGTTCTCCCTGAACGCTTCCTCGTCGATGTCCATGACCTCGGCGTCGCGGGTCTCCGCGACCTCGCCCCTCAGGTAGCTTGCGGCGAGGTGCCCCGCGGCCTCAGGCGTCGCGGCGTACACCCCTGAGTGGACCTTGACCCCTGAGGGTATGCCCAGCACGGTGACCCGCGAGTCTACGGCCTCGTATATGTCGCGGGCTGTGCCGTCGCCCCCGGCGAAGAAGAGCAGGTCCACACCCAAATCGGCCAGCGCCGACGCGGCTTCCCTGGTGTCCCTGGCCGTGGTGCGGCCTCTGGTTATCTCGCCGACGACATTTGGTTTCAGCCCGGCCTGGACGGCCTCGTCCTCCCCCATCTCGCCCGGGTACGTGTAAAGCTTGAAGCCCGGTGAACCGTCCTTGAGGGCCCTGAGGGCTCTCGCGGCTCTGAGGGGCGCCTGGGGCTCCGCGCCCAACTCCCTGGCTCTCCTGAGGACCTCTTCGCCGTCGCTTCCCTTGAGGCCCACGGCTCCGCCCATCCCGGCTACGGGGTTGACTATGAGGCCGACGGTCTTCAACTCTATTCCCTTCATCGGGACGGTATTTAAACTATGAATTAAATCGGTGGGTGCGGGAAGCCTGTTTCGGCGTCCAACGTCTCAGGGTACGTGGAGTCCGGGAGAATACACTAAATTAACTGAAGGACATAGGGTTTCACATGAAGTACGGTCTACAGGTCATCACGGCCTGGTCGGAGAATGGGCAAGGCGTACAGGACTGCGCCCGCTTCCTCCTGGACCTAACCGTAGAGGCCGACAGGGCGGGGTGGGACGGCGTGTTCCTGTGGGACCACCTGTTCTTTCCCTGGGTTATCCCGATTGCCGAGCCCTGGACGGTGCTGTCAGCGGCATCCAGCCTCACCGAACGTGTCAGGCTTGGAACAAACGTCACCCCTCTCCCCAGGCGGATGCCCCAGACCCTGGCCAAGCAGCTGTCCACACTGGACCACCTCTCAGGCGGAAGGGTGATCCTGGGGGCGGGCTTGGGCGGAGCCGGCGAGGGAGGCGACGCGGGCCCCGAGTTCAGCGGCTTCGGCTTGCCCTCCGACTACGGGACCCTGGGGGAGATGACGGACGAGGCCCTCGACATCGTCACGGCCCTCTGGTCAGGCGAACAGGTGAGCTACACGGGCAAACACTACACGGTCAAAGAAGTGACGTTCCAGCCGCCTCCGCTCCAGAAGCCCAGGATACCCGTCTGGATCGGCGGCTCCAGCCGGGGCGCGCTGAGGAGGGCCGCCAAGTGGGACGGCTGGGTGCCAGCGGGGCCGGCACCCAGCGCCGGGGCCCCCGGCCTCTCCGTTAAGGAGGTCGAGGAGAAGCTAAGCGTCATAATGGAGCACAGGGAGGGGAGAGCGTCCTACGACGTCTGCTACGGGCTTGAGTGGCCCAGCGACAGAAACGAGGTTAGAGCGCTGGTGGATGACGCCGGGTCAGCCGGTGTGACGTGGCTCCTGGAGTCCATATTCGGGTTAAAGTACAGCGGAGAGGAAGCCATCGAGAGGGTGCGGGAGGGGCCCCCGGACCTCTAGCCCTCGCAGCCGAGGAACCTGAGGACGGTGAGGGCGATGACCCTGGCCGTCGTCTCAAGGTCCCTGAGGGGCACATACTCGTCTGCTCCGTGAGCGACCCGGACGTCGCCGGGCCCGAACACCGCGGTGGGCGTCTTCCCCACGTCTATGAGGAGCCTGGCGTCCGAGGCGTAGGTCATGCCCTCGTAAACGGGCTCCATGCCCACAGCGTCCCTGTAGCTGTCTGTCAGGGTCTTCACTATGGGGTGGTCCATGGGCACCCTGCTGGAGGCGAAGCTGTAGCCCGACCACTCCACGGTGGGCCTGTGGTCTCTCAGCCACGGGTCCCCGTCGGCGATCTCCCGCACCTTACGCTCAAGCTCGTCCCTGGCGTGCCTCTGCGTCTCGCCGACGGCCACGCCTATCCTGCCCTCAAAGGTCACCTTCTCGGGGACGGTGCCGGGCCACTGGCCGCCGTGTACTGTACCGACGCTCAAAGCGTAAGGTGTCTTGTAGCGCCTGTACAGGGGGT
>DASWLJ010000330.1:0-2695 GCA_036396185.1 Bathyarchaeia archaeon
AGGCGTGGCAGTCGTAGGCGCTTACCTCAAGGCCCTTGGAGTGTATGGCGAAGTCGGCTGAGCCTTTGCCTATCTTCTCCGCGGCCTTCCTGACGCCGAGGCCGAATGTGGCGCCATTTTCCCTCATGTACGCCATGTCCATGAGGAGTTTTTTTGCGCCCTCGAAGTCCCCGAACCTGATGGGCATGTCCACCAGGCCCTTCTCGGCGCACTCCATGGCGAAGCCCATGGCGCTGCCCGCGCCGATGGTGTCCAGGCCCAGCTCGTCGCACATCCTGTTGAGGGTGCCCACCTGCTTGAGGTCGCCCACGCCGATGTTGCTGCCCAGCATGGTGACGTTCTCGTAGTCCAGCTCAGACTCCTTGCCCTCGCTGTCCAGGATTGTGTTGCCGCATATCATGTTGCAGTTGGGGCAGCCTCGCTGGGTGACGGTGGCGGCGTGGACCGCGTCGCCGTTCACGTTGGCTATGTGCTCGAACTGGCCTTCGCTGAAGTTGCGGGTGGGGAGGGCGCTGGCCGTCTGCATCATGGCGGCGGCCATCATGGTGCCCTCCCTCTTCCAGCCGGGGAAGGCGTCGAACTTGGGAATCTTGTTGAATCCCTCTTTCCCGAGCTCCTTCAGCTTGTCGATGTTAGCCGCCTGCAGCTCCTTGCTGCCCTTGAAGATAGCGGCCTTCAGGTTCTTGCTTCCCATGACGGCGCCCATTCCGGGGCGGCCGCCTGCCCTGCCCTTCTGGCTGACCACAGTGGATATGAGGCACTTGTTCTCGCCGCTCTGGCCTATGAGGAGGGCGCCGGCGGCCTTGCCGTGCTTCTCCTTGAGCCAGTCCTCCGCCACATAGCTGTCCTTGCCCCACAGGTGGCTGGCGTCCAGAATCTCGGCTTTGTCGTCTTCCACGTAGAGGTATACAGGCTTCTTGGCCCGGCCCGTGATCACCACGGCGTCCAGCCCGCATTTGCGGAGGTTGGTCGACGCCAGGGTGCCCAGGTTTCCGTCACCGTAGCCGCCTGTCAGCGGGCTCTTGGCGGCTACAACCATCTTGCCGCTGTTGGGCACCTGGAAGGCCGTGTAGGGGCCCGTGGCGAAGATGAGCATGTTCTCGGGGCCCAGGGGATCGGCGCCGGCCGGGAGCTCGTCCCAGAGGAGCTTGACGGCTAGGCCCCTGCCTCCTATGAACTTCCTGGCTAGCTCCTCGGTGTAGGGCGTCACCGTTGTGGTTCCCTTGGTGAGGTCTACTCTTAGGAGCTTACCGTTCCATCCCTTCATGGTTATCAGTTAACTGGAAGGTGCAACGGGTTTAAGCCTTTTACCATCGACCTGCATAAATGTTCAGCTCGAAGTGCTGGTTTATGCGCTCCGATATTCGCTTCGAATTTGTGTTCTGAAGATGACAGCTGCGTGGAAGAATGTGAAAATTTTTCGAGTTAATTTTCGTATTATTTAGTTAAATAGGGCCTGCCGGCGTTTAACCGCCCACCACAAATGGCATGATGACCACGTCGTCCTCGTCGCAGAGCCTAGTCTCCACGCCGTCCAGGAGCTGTATGTTCTTGCCGTTCACCATGACTGCCAGGTCAGCGCCCCCGACCTTGAACTCCCCGAGGTATCCCTGACGCGTCTGCCCCGCCTTGGCGGCCAGAATGTTGGCTAGGTGACGCACAGTGGCTCCGTCTTCTAGCTCGACGTCGTGTTTGCTGCCCACGGTTGAGGCTACGTCTCCGAAGATGCGGACCCTGACCTTCATCCCTTCATCCTTTACCGTAGTGGTTGATAAACAATAGGTTGCGACAGGTATAACGCTCTACCAGTCCGTGTCCACCACGTCTCTCATTGCCTTGTCCGTGGTTACCACAGTTGCACCGACCTCAAGAGCGAGTGAAGCAATTAATGAATCGAAGTAGTCGAGACCGTGTTCTTGAAGAGCAACCGCGTTATGTATCGATGTTACGGTGTTAGGGATCACCCTGCCAGCCGTTATCCAGCCCTGGAGGGCTCGCCAGGTAAGCCTCCGCTCCTCGGCGGTGTAGCCCCTGGCCTTCATAACGAGATCGGCTTCCAGCAATACCGTCACGGGTACTCGGGCCTCGCCACTCTCACCAAGCTCTTCAAGGCGTTTAACGCTTTCAGCATGATGCCTGTTCTCTGTGTTCAGAGCACCGATTATAACCACAGTGTCAAGGAGCCGCATCCTTGCGCCTCGTCGCCTCCTCGGTGATCAGCCTAGTGGCCTCGTGGTCCTCCTCCGTCCAGCCTTGTAGTTTTACTTTAGCTATCTCCCGAGCTTTCCTCATGAGGGCTTCTGGGTCGATGAGCTCCACGTGGCCTTCCTCTTTAACATCTACTAAAAGGACTGCGTTGGCCTTTATCCGGGCTTCCTCCCTTACCTTCTTGGGTAGGACCAGCCTACCCTTATCGTCCACTGTGACTGTCTCGACCATATATAGGTAATATCATTCCCATTATAAAAACTGAGTGGGATTAACAGATTATTAACCCACTAAAACATAATAGTGGGAAGTGGCGGCTATCTCATCTTAGCCATGCTCCTCTCCAGGAAGCCCAGGTCAAGCCTCATCAAGGCTTCTTTCGTCGGGATACCCCGCTTGTCCCAGCCCAGAGTATCAAAGTAGGCTGTGCGCCTACGCTTCACCAGCTCCCGGTCCGTGACCCTGCCCTTGTAGGGGCCACTGGGGA
>DASWLJ010000331.1:0-2573 GCA_036396185.1 Bathyarchaeia archaeon
TCGCCTAGTTTACATGTAATCCACTCTATCTTCTCCATACGACTGAAAGGGTTTCTCAGAAACGGAACGTTATCTGAGGTTCTCAACAAGGTTCTCGTAGGTTTTCAGGGCCTTGACGCCCTCCTCGGTGATCCTGTAGGCGTACCGGCGGGATGAGGTCCGCTCCACGGTGAGGTACCCTTTTGCCACGAGGTCGCTGACCAGCTCCTTCCCAGGCTTCCACTGGATAGCTGTCATGTTCAGTATCCTGTTCAACACGGTCTCGCCGTCATACACCGCCCTAAGCAGGTCATGGCATATTTTCATGGGTGAGCGGGTCTTAACCTGGTAGATGGCCTGCGATCCTTCTATCGGTGGCTTGAGTTCCTGCACCCTGTAGACCGCCTCGGCTATCTCCCTGGCGTAGTCCTCTGCCAAGCGGGCGTCGTCACTTGTGTAGCGGCCCGGGTGCTGGTGCTCGAAGTTGATGGTGCCCAAGACCCTGCCCTTGTGGATCATCGGGATGCAGAGCTCCGACGACATAGTCTCGTTGGGGTCGCTTTGGAAGTAGTCCGGGTCTCTGCTTGTGTCGTTGACCAGCTGGGTCTGGCGGGTCTTGATGGTGCGGGCGTTTATGCTGGGCTGGTCCAGGTTCAGGTCCAGGAAGACTCGTCTGCCTATGGTGCTTACGGACTTCAGGACTTTTCCTTCTGTCACAGCTACCGCAATATGGTGGGTGGGTATGATCGAGAACAGCATGGTTGTGGCGAAAGTGGCCACGTCCTCGATGTTGTATAAGTTGGCCAGTGTCTCTCGGGTTAATCTAAGTTTGTCCTCCATATCACCACACTCACGCGTGATACTCGAGGTGTCCTTTTACCACACCTTCCTAAGTTGATGTGCTTATAAGTTTAATGAATTGTAATGTTAGACAAACGTCCCGAGTAATAATTATAACTAACATTGTTTTAGGTGGAACTCATGTAACGTATTTTAACCGGTGCATCTCCGGTAAATTATGGTTGATCGAAACTTCATAATAAATTGATAATATTAAATTGAAGATGGTTAGTAGTCTACATGTTGAGGTGGTCACGATAGGGACTGACAGAGCATCAACGGGAGTGCAGGGCCTCGATGGTATGCTGGGGGGCGGGTTCCCGCCGGGGAGTATTGTGCTGGTGTGCGGTGGCCCTGGCGCCGGGAAAACTATTCTCTCCCTCCAGTACACCGCGGCTGCTGTGGGCAGGGGGGAGCCGTGCGTCTATGTGAGCCTTGAGGAGGCCATGGAGAAGAAGAAGAGGTATGCTAAAGCCTTCGGGTGGGACCTCGAAGGCGCATTAAAGGATGGGCTACTGTCGGTTCTGGACTACCAGTTTGTCCCCCGAGGCGGTAGTACGACCGAGCTCGTGGAGAGGACAAGCAGGGAGATTGAGTTCAGCGTGGAGCAGCAGATAGCTGAGGCTGCCCTGAGAGTCAGGGCCAAGCACATCGTAGTTGATCCTCTCACAAGCATCCTGATCCACGAGTCCAGTTCAGGCAAGAAACGGCACCTTGTGTACCAGCTCTTCGAGGCTACCAGGGGGCTGGGCTGCACGGCCCTGATAACCTCTGAAGGCATACCAAGTGACGACGCCTTCTACTCGGAACACTTCTTATCAGATGGCGTCATCATAATGCAGAAGGATCTGCTGAGTTTTCGTGCCGTTAAGACTGTCAGGATCGATAAGATGCGGGGTATAGACTATGACGAGCAGCCGAGACGGTACGCAGTCACAGGGAAAGGATTAAGGGTATTCAACACGGAGCCAGTCCTACTCTAAACTTCTTCATAGACATTGGTACCATGTTTACTTCCCCCGATATGTTTAATGGCACGACCCAATCTCCACTTCGAGTTTCACTTGGGTGCCCCCAATATGTGCGTAGGCTTCATCCAGAACTGCTCTGAACATCAACCATGGATTATATTGCAGCACTCGGCGAGGCCCTGCTCACCGCTGCACCCGATGAGAAGATCAGGATAGCTGAAGCCCTGAAGGAGCTGGAGGATAGCAGAGCCGAGCCGTACCTCTTGGAGGCGCTGGACCAGCCCGACAATGAGGTTAGGAAAGCCGTCGCCTATGCTCTAAGCTTCGTCGCCACCCCCAGATCCGAGCGCAGGCTGATACAGCTGCTGGATGACCCGCACTTCGTCTTGAGGACCTGGGCCGCCTATGGTCTCGCCCACCTGAGGAGCCGCGCCGCGGTGCCAAAGCTGATCGACGCCCTCGGCGACGAAGATGAGAGCGTTGTGGCCGCCGCCGTACACGCTCTTGGAGAAGTTGGAGACACGGATGCCGTTGGCCCCTTGGTTGAGTTGCTACAAGGTAGGGAGCACGTTAGAGGAATTCTACAGTCCCTGGGCGCCATAGGGTGCCCGGATGCAGCCGGCGTCATCGCGGGCTACCTGGACGACTGCGATCCGGATGTACGCTGCTTTGCATTGATTGCTATGAGGAGTTTCCCTGACTCGGTCCCCAGCGCTAAACTAGAGAAGCTTCTGAAGGAGGAGAGAGGCGTGAACAGGGCTATGGCCAACCGGTTAATGTGCA
>DASWLJ010000332.1:0-20325 GCA_036396185.1 Bathyarchaeia archaeon
CGGCCGAGGCCGAGAAGGTCCTACTGGGGGCGGCCTCCGAGACGGGCACAGTCGTTGTGGACCACTTCTTCAACGTCCGCGGCGTGGGGGCCGTCGCCCTGGGCGTGGTCCGCCGCGGCCAAATACATGAACACGACAAGCTCATGGCTCTACCCACATCCAAGACGGCTCAGATACGGAGCATCCAGAAGAACGACGAGAACTACGAGACGGCGGAGCTGGGGGACCGGGTGGGTTTGGCCCTCAAGAACATTGAGGCGTCCGACCTTGACAGAGGATTGATGCTGACCAGCGACCCCTCGGTGGCCCATACCAGCGAGATCAAGGGCGAGCTGAGGATGGTGAAGTACTGGAGCAACCCTGTGGCCCAGGGGATGCCCGTCCACGTGGGCTGCGGCCTCCAATTCAACTCCGCGAAGGTCACGGAGGCCCACAACGGCGGCGTCACGATAAACCTGGACAGGCCTCTTGCGTACATACCCGGCGACAGGGCCACGATCATGTACCTAAACGGCGGCAACCTGCGCGTCGTCGGCACCATCGCGCTACCCTAAACAGTTTTAGCCGGCGGAGACGCCTTTCAAGCGTCAAGGTGCCCACATGGGGAAGAAAGGGATAACGCTGTCTCTGTCTGACCCGGCCGGCGAGACCATGCTGGCGATCTTCAGGGACAGAGGCTTCGAGGAGACTCAGAGAAACGTGCTCGTGAAGGGCGACAAGGTGCTTCTAGTGATAGAACCCCTCATAGTGCCCGAGGAACGCTACAAGGCGCCGACCGAGCCCAACCCCTACCCGGCTGAATACGACTCGCTGGCCGTGAGCCACGGCCTCGAATACATGGTTGTGGCCAGCAGGCACTGGGCCGAGAGCGGTAAACCCAGCCTCACAGTGCACCCCACAGGCAACTTCGGCAAAGCCATGTACGGCGGCCGAAACTACGAGCTCCAGCCAACGGCCCCCAACCCCATGCGGGACATCTACCTCAGGCTCCTGGAGGAGCCGCCGAGCGGGTTCCAGGTGAGCCTAGAGGCAACACACCACAGCCCCACGCAGTTCCGGGTGCCCATGTTCTTCGCCGAGGTGGGCAGCAGGGAGGCCCAGTGGCGCGACGAGGAGGCGTGCGGCTACCTCGTGGACTGCATCCTCAAGGGGATGGACGACGAGGGTAAAGCCCCAGTGGCATTAGGGTTCGGCGGCGGCCACTACTGCCCGGTCTTCAGCGTCAAGATGAGCGAGTACGCCTTCGGCCACATGGCGGCCAAGTACGCGCTGCCCCTACTCACGGAGACCCTTGTGGGCCAGATGGCTGAGAGGAGCGGGGGCGCCGAGGCGGCTGTGCTTGACGGCGGCCTCAAGGGCCACGAGAGGAAGAAGGTTGAGGCTCTGCTGGGTAAGCTGGGGTTGCCGATCCAGTAGCTACTCCTCGAAGACCCAGCCGTCCAAGTCACCCCAGATGAGGCTGAGAACCTTCTTGGCCTGGCCCGGCGGCAGCGTCAGGAACAGCTTGCCCATGTGCTTGCACATCCGCTTACTCGCGGCGCCCTTCCTCCAGTCGTCACAGTCGTGCTTGATGACTTGGTGCTCCATGTCCACCTCTATGGTGTAGTCTCTGAGCCTCGCCCTGATGGCGTCGTCGCCGCTGTATGTTACGCTGATCTCCGAGCTGCTGATCGCCTCGGCGCGGCTCAGCCGGCCTGGGTCCATGAAGTGGCTGAGGTGGTCGCCCACGCTCAGGTCCTCGTCGTCTGACGTGAAGGACTCCAGGGGCTGGACGCCAGGGGGCCTCGCCGCGGTCTCCCTGTACTCGTTGATCTTCTCCAGCGCCACCCTCTGCGCAGGCGTGGCCTCCCCCAGGAGGTCCAGCATCTCCACGGCGTTCTTCACGGCGTTGGCCCCGAAGTGGTTGTTGAAGTAACCGTACACCCTCCTGGCCTTGCCCTTGATGTCCTTCAGCTTGGGCACCCACTCGTCAAGCTGGTCGCCGCTGTACTCGTAGTCGTACCAGAGGCGGGCGCCGTGGCCGTGCCACCTGACGTATGCGAAGTCGGCTGTGACGTGGGGCTCAGGCGGAAGCAGCGGCTCATCCACTATTGTGTACGCCACATTGTGCCTCCTCAGGATATCCATAGTTTCTTCTCTGAGCCAGGACTCGTGACGGAACTCCACGGCCCACTCGTAGTTGCTGGGAAGCACATCGAGGTAGGACTCCAGGTTCCCCGCGTGATCCTCGTATGTGAACTTGGGGCGCAGCTGGATCAGTATGGGGCCCAACCTCTCAGCCAGGGGCCTCATCAGCTCCAGGAACCTTTGGGTGTCGTCCTCAACCCCCTCCCCCAGCTTGAGCCACTTGTCGTGGGTGATGAGCTGGGGCAGCTTGGCCGCGAAGAGGAACCCGGGGGGCGCGTTGCGGCGGAGCCCCTGCACCATGCCCTCCGTAGGGTACCTGTAGAATGTGCTGTTGATCTCGCTGGTCTGGAAGACCTGGGCGTAGTGGCTGAACATCCCCGTCTTCTTCTCGTAGAAGGGTCCCACCCACTCGTTGTAGCTCCAGCCGCTCGTGCCCAATATGAGGCTCATGGGTTCACCGAACTAAAGGTGGCTAGAGTGCAATATAAGAGGCGGTGATGACGCCGTCGGTGCCGCTAAAATCATGTGAAAGTACTTGAATTGTCTCTTTTTTATTAAATTATTTGCTAAAACTTATAAGGCGTATATACTATAATTACGCGGTCGAAATGACTTCATGCCCCCGGTGCGGCAAAGAGGCCAAGCCTACAGGAAAGACCTGGAAGTTCGGCTTGTTCGACGCTAAAGGTTACCACTGCAAGAGCTGCGACAAGACCTTCAGCGCCTTCTACAAGAAGGGAGTCCTCAGCCACACTGTGCCGAAAAAATAGACCCATCAATTTTTTTCTTTTTTTGCCCCTCGTAACCTTCATCCAGCCACGGTGCCACGCTATACCCGGTAACCATGAGTCTGAAGGTCATGAGGCTCGGCGAGGAGCCCGGTGAGCCCATGCCTGGGGAGGGGCATGTGGGGGTGAACTCTGTGATGGTCGTGGAGGAGACGCAGGTGGACTCCTACTCGTGCAGGGTCATGAGGATAGCGCCGGGGGGAGGAACCGCCATGCACAGCCACCCGCGGGTCCACGTGGTGGTAGCCCTGTCGGGGAGAGCCCGTGTAGAGACGGGCCGGGAGGCCGTGGAGATCAAGCCGGGGATGGTCGTCACGCTGCCCGGGGACCTGCCTCACAGGTTCGTGAATGTGACCGACCGCGGCGCCTCCCTCATGGTGCAGAACATGTTCCCTAGGGCGGCTGAGCCCCAGCGGAAGTGAAGCGGCGCGAAGGTGGAAGCCTGACGTGTGGCCGAAGATGAGTGCAGTCAAGGTCATTTCCCTGGACATGGAGGGCACCCTCATAGACCATGCCTTCAGCCACGCGATCTGGGAGACGGACATACCCCGCCTCTACGCCGAGAAACGTGGACTCGACCTGGAGGCCGCTCGTGAGATGGTCCTCGCGGAGTACGGCGCGGTGGGCGACAGGAGGCGCGAGTGGTACGACGTGGACTACTGGTTCAGGAGGCTCGGGCTGGAGACCGACTGGAGGCAGCTCATACGCGAGCGCGCGGGCCTCATCAAGGTGTACCCTGACGCCGTCGAGGCTCTGGAGAGGCTCAGCGGCGTCTACCCCATGATAGTCTCATCTAACACCATAAGGGAGTTCCTGGACCTCCAAGTGGACGCCGTGGGCCACTACTTCACCCACGTCTACTCGGCTCCCAGCGACTTCGGCACAGTGAAGAAGGACGCCGGCTTCTACAGGCTGATCGTAGGCGCGCTGGGCGTGCGGCCCGGCGAGATGGTTCACGTGGGGGACCACCCCGAGTTCGACTACAGGGCGGCCAGAAGCCTGGGAGTCAGGGCGTACCACCTGGACAGATCGAAGGGGACGGCTGGACGGGACACGGTTCACGACCTAGTTGAGCTCATCGGCTTACTTGTAGACCCCTGAGCTCTTCTCCACCTCGTATATGAGCCGGGACGTGACCGTCCAGGCCTCCAGCGACTCGGGGTACACGCTCACCCTCTCGTCGGCCAGGGCCGTAGTCTCCGGGCCCATGGCCCCGGCTGGGTATGCGCCGACGAAGGCCATGGGGCTGGCTTCAGCGGACAGGCTTCTGCCCAGGGACTCGAAGCTGCCGGGCTCGCCGTGGCTGGTGAGGGCCACGACCCTGCTGGGTTTAATCTCCTCTACGAGCCCCTTCAGGCTCAGGTTCCTCAGCTTCAGTAGGGGCGGATCGCCGCCGGGAGGGGCCCTGCCGCCCAGAAGCAGCTGCTCCATCAGGCTCTTGAACCTGTTATAGTCCCTAGGGGGGCGCGTGGAGGGGTCAACCTCTATGACCTGGCCGCCGATGGTGCTGACCCAGACCCTGAGAAGCCCCGACCTGTTCAGGGGCGACCCCATGGCCTCCAGCAGGCAGAAGTGGATGATGTCTGGGCGGCCCCTCCTCTCGCTGTCCGGCAGCCTGTCCATGGCGTAGTGGTGTAGGCTCCTGTCCAGGAGGGTCTCCTCGGGCCGCCTGTCGCGCCTCTTGGCGTTCCTCCTCACCGATGGGTGCCCCAGTATCTCGGCCGGCACCAGCTCCAGCGCCGCCTCAACGAACACCAGGTGCAGCATCGTCTCTCACCTCAGGCTCACGTGGTCTACGCTCAAAGATGTTGCTGGTCGCTGACCTCCTGCCCAGGAAGAAGAAAGCGATGGAGGCGATGAACACGGCGGTTATCGCCGTGGTCAGGCTCTGTTTCGCTTCATCGAGCTCCGCCTGCTTCAATTGGTAGGTCTGGGACAGTGCGGTGTACCTGGCCTGAAGCTGCTCTATCTCGAGCTCCAGCAGGTTGACGTTGTTCTCCAGCTCAAGCTCCAGCAGCTGCACCTGCCTCTCCAGCCCAGATATGGTCTCCGCCCTCTGCCGGGAGGTGCTCGCCTCCCTCGTCAGGCTGCTTATCAGGTTGAGCCTATACTTATCCTCGTATCTCTGGTAGATCCTTAGAGCCGACGTGTAGTCGCCGTCCCTGAAGCTGGAGTTCATCTCCTCAAGCATGCCCACGTAGAGCCCCGTGTTCACGTACTCGGGCCTGACGATCCCGCTCAAGGCCCCCACCTCGTTGGCCATGTCCTTGAGCTTGCCCTCGATGTATCCGATCTTGGTCTCGTCTATGAGGTAGTATACTGCCGTGGACGAGGCTATCTCGGGTCCTCTGAAGGGCGCTGTAGGGCCAGTTGTCTGGTCGTACACCTCGTAGTACGCGGTCGCCTTCGCGGTCACCTCCACGTCCTCGTAGGGTTTCAAACTATATTCGTAGGCGTCCTTGGTGAAGGTGTAGTTAAATGAGACGTAGGCTCTGGTCCCGTTTCCAGGCATTATGGTTGGAGCATTAAATTCCACTTCCTCCAGCGTTTGCGTGGTGTAGCCGGTGGTGGATTCTCCGAAGTCGTAGCTGCCCCGCCCCCTAACGGTGAGTCTCAATGAGACGACGACTTTTCCACTGTACTTGACTTGGCCCGATTCATCCACGGGTTCACCTTGTTCCACGGTTACACCCAGATTTTCCATTGATACGTTGAAGACGTAGCTCTCATAGGCAGTTACCTGACTGTGTACAGGTGTTGGGGTAATCTCAAAGGTAACTTTTATTCCGCTGGCATATGCCTGAGGAACGGTTGTGACTAATACAAGGATAGGCAGCAGATAACAGAGTGGACGGGGTCTCATATCTCTTTGAAAAAGACGGGCTCTCAAATATGGGTTCCTAAAATGGTGTGCCGCTACTCGTCCTCTACCGTTATAGCGCCGGCTGGGCACCCGTTTACGCACGCCATGCACATTATGCAGTCGTCGGCCCTCGTAGGCCTGGCCTTCGATTCTCCCCTGATCTCAACCATGTCGTAGACGTTCATTGGGCACACCTGGGCGCAGACGCCCGCGCCCTCACACTTGTCCAGGTCAACCGTGACTTTAGGCAACTCGATAACCTGACTTGACAACGGTGGACTGCTCTATTTACACTTTACCCTCTGTACGTTCAGAGAAACGTTATATCATGTCGGGGTGCTCCAAGATACGAGTTGGCTGAGGAGTTCACGGTGGCCCCCATAAGGAGGCTCCTGAAGAAGGCTGGGGACCTCAGGATAAGCCCCGACGCAGCGGAGGAGATGAGGCGGCTCCTGGGCCTGTACGGGGCCAGGCTCGCGGAGTGCGCTGTGGAGAACGCCTCCAAGGAGGGCCGTAAGACGGTTCTAGAAAGGGATATCAAGGCCGCGGTTGTTAGGGTTAGGGAACTGGAGGAGAAATGATCTGAGCGATAAGCCGTCCGGGGTCCTGGGGCTCCTCTTCGGGGCGCAGAAGGACTACGTGAAGGCTCTTGGCCCCATCTTCGCCTTGAGCCTCTTCCTCTTCACGTTCAGCACATTCGTGGGGTACTCCATGGGTGACGAGATACCTGCCTCGGTCTTTGAGGGGGTTCTGAGTAACATCCCTGACCCCAGCGAGGCGACAGACCTCGAACTGTTCTCGGCCATCCTCACCAACAACGTGATAGCGTGCTTCATATTCCTCGCCTCAGGTGTACTGGTCGGCATCCCGCCTCTCCTGTTCCTAGCTCTGAACGGCTTCTTCGTCGGTTGGGTGTCATACTCGGCCGCCTCGGAGCTTGGCCTGGGCTTCGTCCTCATGACGCTCCTCCCACACGGCGTGATAGAGATACCGGCCATAACCCTGAGCGTGGCCATGGGGGTGGGCCTCGGCTACCAGATCATCAACAAGCTGAGGCGCCGGGAGGGGCTCCAGAGGTACGTAGTGGACAGCCTCAACGTGTTCATAACGAGGATCGTGCCGATGCTGATAGTGGCGGCCATCATAGAGACCGGCCTCATAATCTTCTTCGGGTGACCAAACACCTTTTCTGGGCCGCGAGCCCCTCTACTGCCCATGATCGAGCAAAAAGGATTAAGGTTCAACTGCTGCGAGAGCACCCTGATAAGGGTGGACGAGAGGCACCCGCTCCCCGGATTCGGCTCCCCCTTGATGAGGGTCGCATCCAACTTCGGCGGAGGCGTCGCCGGATGGGGTTCAGCATGCGGAGCGGTGACCGGCGCCGCAATGGCCTTCGGGCTCCTCATGGGTACTGAGGGCGATGAGAACCCTGACGAGTTCAAGCAGAAGAGGGAGAGGATGAGAGCCTTGACACAGGTCTTCAACAAGGCTTTCGAGGAGAAGTGGGGCAACGTTAACTGCTACGGCCTACTGGGCGTCAACACCAGGACCCCGGAGGGCAAGGCCCGCTACGATGAGATGAAGGCCCGGGGCGAGACCCACTGCGAGGACTACGTCAAGTGGGCGGCCGAGAAGGTCGTCTCCATCCTAGGGGGCGAGTAGCCACACAGTAATTTTTTTTAAATTACTCGCTCCGAGGAACATAAAGGGAACGTACGTTTAAGTCAGGCACCGGGGAAAACCTCTCACTTAAGTCGGGTACTCTACCTGTACCTCGGCGAAGTAGGGGGCGGCCAGGTCCCTGAACTGGTCCAGTTCGCCGACGCTGAAGGGCTCCACGTCCCTGTATTCGCGCCCCATGCTCTCGTCGGGCCTGAAGGCCCCTATGACCATCTTCCTCGACCCCGCCAGGGCCGATGCTATGGACAGCACGTCGTTCGCGTCGTGTATCCCAGGCACGGGAGTGAACCTGAACTCGTGCCGTGCGCTGCTTCTGCGTATGATCTGGATGGACTGGCGCATGGTCTCGGGCTTGATCCTGTACCTCGTGACCTCCGTGTAACGGTCCAGGGGCGCCATGATCTTCACGCTGAAGTAGTCCACCAGTCTTCTCTCGATCAGGTACTTGAGCGCCCTGGGCTTGGACGCGTTGGTGTCCAGCTTGGTCCTGTAGCCCATGTGCTTGAGCTCGCTTAGGAAGTCCGACAGGCCCCTGTGGAGCAGTGGCTCTCCACCTGTGACGCTGACCGCGTCCAGGAACCCCACCCTGGGCCAGAGGGTCTCAAGCAGCTCCGATAGGGGCGTCTTGGGCATGGGTATATGGCGGTGCACGAGGTCCTGCCTGGGGCAGAAGGGGCACCTGAAGTTGCATCCCGGGACCGTAACGGACGCTGAGAGGCAGCCAGGGTAGTCGCTGAGGCTGAGCCTCCTCTGCCCCACTATGGGAAGGTCTGTCCTCACATAGCCTTGACGTCGTGGAACACTCGTTGCCTGTGCGCCTCCTTCAGCCCCTCATTTAACGTATCCAGTGGATGTGCCTGGCCGTCCACCCACACGTAGACCCTCGCATCCTGGCCGCAGGTCGGGCATACCTCGACCTCGCCGTAGATGTACCCGTGCACAGGGCACAGGCTGAACACCGGCGAGACCTTCACGTCCGCGAACCCCTGCTGCATGATCCTCTTGACGAGCAGCCCGCACTCGTCCCTGTAGGGGATGCCACTCCTAAGGTGAACCTCCAGCATGGTGCCCCCGCTGTAAATGATCTGCAGGCGCTTCTGGTGCTCCAGTGCCTGCCACAGGTCGTCCCCGTGGTTGGGCGGCAGCTCGGACGCCGCCGTGTAGTATGGGGCAGCCTCTCCCTGCGTGAACGCGTCGCTGTGCAGCCTTCGGTCCTCGTCGGCGAAGAATGCCCCGGCCTCCGCGGAGGGGTAGGCCTCAAGCGAGTAGGGGTGCCTGTGCGTTTCTTTTGCCTCGGCCACTTGGTCCCTCAGGAACTCCAGCACCTTGTATGTGACAGCCTTCCCCGCCACGTGGCCGACCCCGGCGTCTATGAGGTTCACCAGGGCCTCGTTCAGGCCCGCCACAGCTATCGCCGAGTGGTGGCCCCCGAGGGAGCCCTGTAGCTCCGCAGTGTACGGCATGCGCCCGTCTTCGATGGACTCCTCCACGGCCCTTCTCTTCTGTTCGAGGGCCTCCACGGTTAACTGCGTTAGCGCCCCTAGGCGGCTGTAGAAGTCATCCTCGTTTCTTGCCTCGTACCCGATCCTGGGCAGGTTCAGGGTGACCACGCCCAGCCTGCCGCCGTTCCGCGGGTCGCCCAGCACGTACCCTGTGAGGCTCTGCCCGCCCAGCTCCCTCAGGGTCCCTACGAACTCCACGTTGCCGTACCTGTATGCGTAGGAGACGTATCTCCTGTGAGGCTCCTCCGCCAGGTCGGTATCATCGGTTACGTTGTACACTAT
The DNA here is from genome assembly GCA_036396185.1 of Bathyarchaeia archaeon. Lineage (GTDB taxonomy): Archaea > Thermoproteota > Bathyarchaeia > TCS64 > TCS64 > RBG-16-57-9. The sequence continues at coordinate 9,243 of DASWLJ010000332.1, forward strand.
CGCAGGCGCCATTCTGCCCTGGGCGGCGTGGGCCTCAAACTCGTCGGCGAGTACCCGGGAGAACCCGTATGAACGGTTCTCCTCGTTCAGAGACAGCGATACGTTGAACCGCAGCCTATTGAGCTCCGAGACGAAGTCGCCGACGGCCGCAGCCGCCTCCCCGCCACGTTTCCCGTCAAGCCACTCGCGTGTACCCAGGTCTAGGCCGTGGAGGGTGACACGGTGAGCCCACTCTCCCTCAAGCTTCTTGGCCGCTTCCACGACGTTGTGCAGGTACTCGCTCAGCGTGCGGACTCGGCCCTGGGCTTCCTGCAGCTCCCCCACATCTATCCCGGTGGAGTACCCTATCCCGGCCTCGTCCACGTGATGGATGAATATCTCGCCTGCCCTGTGGGCCTCCAGGGCCTCACGGCTGTACACATCCGATTCATCCATCCGGTTCACTACGCAGAACGATTCAGTGTGACCTGTTTAAAGGTACCGTAAAACTTGGGGATAAAGGGGGGTTTACAGGGACTCGGCGAACTTTTTGCCGAACTCCCTGGCCTTGTCCAGGCTCTTGGCGTTGAACTTGATGTCCGAGTCCACCATGACCAGCACGTCGTCCATGGGCTGGTAGCCCAGGGCCTTGACTCTCGCCTTGAGGCGCTCCTCCATGATCCATGCGCCGTCGTAGCCGTAGCTGCCGAAGATCGCGGCTGGTTTGCCGTTGATCTTCTGCTTCTTGGCCTTTATGTAGCCCTCGACGTGTTCAAGGAAGTCCTTCATCTGGTTGGATATGTCAGCGTAGTAGACTGGGGACCCGATGGCTACGCCGTCGGCCTCGGCCATGATCGTGAGGGGGAAAGCCTCGCCGATCTTCTTCAGCTCCACTTTGGCCGCCTTGCCTGCTCCCTCGGCTATCGCCTTGGCCATCTTCTCGGTGTTGCCCGTCTTGCTGTCGTAGATCACAACTATCTTCATGTTCATCATTCCGAGCCGGGGTTGGACCCCGATCACACATTCATGCCTTTCGGCGCTTTATATATAGATTCCCCTGAAGTGTGCGAGTCGCCTCAGCTAAACATATAGGGCGCCCGTACGCGGGGTACCTTGTGCGAGTCGGGGAGGCTACCTGTAAGAGCATCATCAACCGCAGCGGCATCAAGGGCGTGGACTACGCCGTTAACCCCTACATCGGGTGCGGTCACGGCTGCGTCTACTGCTACGCCAGGTTCATGACCAGGTGGTACCACCCAGGCGAGCGGTGGGGCAGCTTCGTGGACGTGAAGCGGAACGCACTATACTGCATGAAGAGGGAGGCGGGCTCCAAGCCGCCCGGCGTCATACTGTTCTCCAGCGTCACGGACGCGTACCAGCCAATCGAGAGGAAGATGGGGCTCACCAGGAGCCTGCTTCAGGTCCTCGCGGAGCATGATCACCCCGTGGAGGTGCTCACTAAGTCGTCGCTGGTGGTCAGGGACCTGGACGTCCTCAGCAGGTTCGATCAGGTCGAGGTGGGCCTCACCATCACCTCCATGGACGACCGGGTTAGGAGGGTGTTCGAGCCCGCCGCCTCCACCGTCCAGGAGAGGCTGGACGCCCTGAAGACGTTCAGCGACCAGGGGATAGAGACCTACGCGTTCCTAGGGCCCCTGCTGCCCTACATATCGGAGGACGGGCTCGAGGAGCTTCTGAACGCCCTGGCCGACAGGGTGGGCAGAGTCATCGTGGACAGGCTCAACATAAAGGCCGGGAACTGGGGCCCCATAAGGGAGACCCTGGAGGACCACTACCCTGACCTGCTGCCCAGGTTCAAGGAGGCGTCCGCGGAGGGAAGCCCCTACTACGACACGTTGAAGGGTAAGGTGAAGGGGATGCTGGACAGGCGGAGCATCCCCGCGGACCTGGTCTACTAGAAGCCCTTCTCCATGAGCTCGATCATGTGGCCGTCGGGGTCCTTGAAGAAGCAGAGCTTCTCGCCGTTGTCCCTGGTCACCTTCCTGAGCTCCAGGCCCATCTTCTCCAGCCTCATCACCCTCTTGTCGAAGTCCGGCTCGTGGAGGGCCACGTGGCTCCAGTTGCCCTGGGGCGGCGTCCCCGGGCTCCCCGGCCTCTGAACCAGCTCCAGGAGGCCGCCGCCTATGTCGAGCATGACGATCTTTGCCTCGCCGCTGGTGAACCTGTTGACCACGGGGAACCCGAAGAGGTCCTTGTAGAACTTCGTGCTGCGGTCGAGGTCCTTGACGTACACGCCTATGTGGTTTAGTTTAGTCATACCCCTGTCTAGGCGTTTGGGCGTATAAAATGTGGGGCCCGTTGATGGGTCGTGGGCTCGTGGGGCTACTTCTTCCTCTCGGTCTCTATGGCGATCCTGGCGGCCGCCAGCCTCGCCACGGGTATCCTGAATGGGCTGCAGCTCACATAGTCGAGCCCGGCCTCGTGGAAGAAGTAGATGCTCTCAGGGTCGCCCCCGTGCTCGCCGCAGATCCCTATCTTTATCTTGGGGTTTGCGGGGCGCGCCAGCTGGACGCAGGTCTTCACGAGCGCACCCACTCCCTTCTTGTCCAGGGTCTGGAAGGGGTCCTGTATCAATATCTTCTTCTCTACGTATATGGGCAGGAATGTGCCCTGGGCGTCGTCTCTACTGAGGCCCAGGCCCGTCTGGGTGAGGTCGTTGGTGCCGAAGCTGAAGAACTCGCACTCCTTGGCCATCTCGTCGGCCGTGAGGGCGGCCCTGGGCATCTCGATCATGGTGCCGTACTTGTACGGGATCTTGAAGCCGTACACCTTGGAGACCGCCTCGTTGGCCTTGACCACGAAGGGCTTGAGGTAGGCCAGCTCCCTCCACGTGATGGTGCCGGGTATCATTATCTCCGGCCTGGGGTCGTAGCCCTGCTTCTTCAGCTCTGAGGCCGCCTCGAAGATGGCCATCGCCTGGGTCTCGTATATCTCGGGGTAGAGTATACCCACCCTGCAGGCCCTGAGCCCGATCATGGGGTTGGCCTCCTGTATCCTACGGACTTTACTCAGGATGACGCGCTGTACCTCAAGCTCCTTCTCGGTGGCGCCGGCCTTCTCCATCTCGTATATCTTGGTCAGCATCTCTGCCTCGTGGGGCATGAACTCGTGGAGCGGCGGGTCCAGGAGCCTGATCTGGACGGGCTTCCCGTTCATGGCCCTCAGCAGGCCCGTGAAGTCGTCCCTCTGCAGGGGCTTGAGCTTGTCCAGAGCCGTCTGCCTCTCCGCCAAGGTGTCCGCCATGATCATCTCGCGTACCAGTGCGACGCGCTCCACTCCCAGGAACATGCGCTCGGTCCTGGCCAGGCCGATGCCCTCTGCCCCGTTGTTGTTGGCCTTGGTTGCGTCGGCCTCGTCGTTGGCGTTGGCCCAGACGCCCAGCCTCCTGTACTTGTCAGCCCACTTGAGGACCACCTCCACCTCGCCTCCGATCTTGGGCTCTATGAAGGGCACCTCGCCCACGTAGATCTCGGCCGTCAAACCGTCGATGGTGATGATGTCTCCCTTCCTGACGAGGATGTCCCCCACGGTGAACTCCTCCTTGTCTAGGTCGATGTGGAGGGCCTCACAGCCAACGATGGCGGGCTTCCCGATGCCCCTGGCCACGATGGCGGCGTGGCTGGTCATGCCTCCGCGGCTTGTGAGCACGCCCTCGGCCGCCACCATGCCGCCGATGTCCTCGGGGGTGGTCTCGGGGCGCACCAGTATGACCTTCTTGCCGTCGGCCTTCCACTCCTCGGCTTCCTTGGGCACGAACACGACCTGGCCCGTGGCCGCGCCCGGCGACGCGGGAAGTCCCTTGGTGATGGCCTTCACGTTGGCGCTGGGGTCGATGCTCTTGTGGAGCAGCAGCTCGATCTGCTTGGGCTCCACCCTCATGATGGCCTCCTTCTCGTCTATGAGCCCCTCGTGCACCATGTCCACGGCGCAATTAACGGCTGCCTTGGCGGTCCTCTTGGCGCTGCGGGTCTGGAGCATGTATAGGACGCCGCGCTCTATGGTGAACTCCACGTCCTGCATGTCCTTGTAGTGCTTCTCCAGCTTCTCGACTATGCCAACGAGCTCGGCGTGGACCTTGGGGTGCTGAGCCTTCAGGTCGTCCAGGTTGACGGGGGTCCTGAGGCCGGCCACCACGTCCTCGCCTTGGGCGTTGAAGAGGAGCTCGCCGAAGACCTTCTTCTCGCCGCTGCTCGGGTCGCGGGTGAATAGGACTCCGCTGCCGCTGTCCCAGCCCAGGTTACCGAACACCATGGTCTGGACGTTGCAGGCTGTCCCCATCTCGTCGGGGATGTTCTCGATCTTCCTGTACGTCCTGGCCCTCTCGGTGTTCCAGCTGTTGAACACGGCTCCGACGGAGAGCTTCAGCTGCTCATAGGGGTCTATGGGGAACTCGCGGCCCACCTCCTTCTTGAACAGCTTCTTCTGCTCATCCACAACGTTCCTGAGTCCCTTGACGCTGAGGTCGGTGTCCGACTTTACCTTCTCCTTCTTCTTCTCCTTCTCATAGACCTCGTCGAACTTCTGCCTCTTTGTGTGCATCACGACATCTGCGAACATGGTGATGAAGCGCCTGTAGGCGTCGAGTACGAAGCGCTCGTCACCCGATAGCTTAGCTAGCCCCTTGGCCACATCGTCGTTGAGGCCCAGGTTGAGGACCGTGTCCATCATGCCGGGCATGGATATGGGGGCCCCGCTTCGCACAGAGAAGAGCAGAGGGTTCTTCGGGTCCCCGAACTTCTTGCCGGTCCTCTTCTCGACGCCATTCACGTGGTCGATTATCTCGTCCCAGAGTCCCTCAGGGAACTGTCCTTTCGCCTCGAAGAACTCCATACACGTCTTGGTGGTTATGGTGAACCCGGGGGGCACCCTGAGCCCCATGTTGGCCATCTCGCACAGGTTCGCCCCTTTGCCGCCAAGAAGGTTCTTCATGTCTTTATTTCCTTCTGAGAAATCGTAGACACGTTTTACCAATCGTTTATCTCCTTGATCTCTTTCAGGTTGTAGTGCCTCCTTTTACATTTACCGGTTTCTAGTAGGAACCGGCGGCTCCTGTGCAGTGTCCGCCGTGATCACATGCATCTTGGAGGTGGCGATGTATTGGTAGAGGTTTGGTATATACGGTGCGACGTACAGTACATATCAGAGTATACCGCTAGGCCCCATGAAAATACGATAAAACCATGAAGCATCGTTTTTACTCAATATCTGAGAAAATAAAGCCTAAAAATGGGACAAAAAATCAAAAACAGTTATAAGGCAGGCATTTCTCCTAATCATAATTCTCGTGAGGGGTTCTTTGACAGCAAAACTGCGATCAAAAGCAGCCTGCACCGAGTGCGGTGGATCCAGCCTTCTACGAGACTACGAGACCGGTGAACTTGTCTGCCAGACATGCGGCTTCGTGATCTCGTCGATGCTCATCGACCAGGGGCCCGAGTGGAGGGCCTTCGACCAGGAGCAGAGGGACAAGCTCCCCAGGGTCGGCGCCCCCGTGACGTGGACCATCCACGACAAGGGGCTGAGCACCACCATAGGCTGGCAGGACCGCGACGCGTCAGGCAGAAGGCTGAGCCCTGAGGAGAGGGCCCGGCTGTACCGGCTCAGGAAGTGGCACAGGCGGAGCAAGGTATCGGACAGTACGCAGCGTAACCTGGCTCACGCTCTGAGCGAGATGAGCAAGATAAGCTACAAACTGAACCTGCCCAGGAACGTCATCGAGACTTCGAGCATGATCTACAGGCGCGCCATCCAGAAGCAGCTCATACGCGGCAGGACCATCCAGAGCGTGGCCGTGGCCAGCATCTACATGGCGTGCAGGCAGTGCGGGGTAATAAGGACCCTTGAGGACGTGGCCGAGGCAGCCAACATCACCAAGAAGGAGGCCGCCCGCAACTACAGGTTCCTGCTCAGGGAGCTGAAGCCCACCGTGCCACAGGTGGACCCGCAGGGCTACATAAGCAAGATCGTGAACAAGCTGGCGCTGACCGGCGAGACGGAGAGGCTGGCGATGATGATTCTGAACCAGGCTTCGGAGATGAAGCTCACCAGCGGCAGGGGCCCATCGGGCATAGCCGCCGCCTGCATCTACATCAGCAGCCAGTTGACCGACGAGAGGCGGACCCAGGGCGAGATAGCGAAGGAGGCCCAGGTCACAGAGGTCACCATCAGGAACCGGTACAAGGAGCTGGCGCAGCGTCTGGAGTTCAACGTCCAGCTGTGACCCCACCCTTTTTCACTTAGCTTATCCATTTCTAGTGTATGCCTGATCGATACATCATATTCACTGGTCGGCCTAACGCGGGTAAGAGCACAGTCATCAATGCATTAACCGGGATGAAGCTGCCTGTGGGTAAGCGCCCGGGCACCACCACCAAGATCAGGATGTACCCTGTGGCCCCCGGCCTGACCCTGGTGGACATGCCGGGCTACGGTAGCAAGGCGGGGGGCAGCAGGGCCTGGGAGGACAGGACGAAGGACAGCATCCTGGCCTTCATTGAGGAGAACGCGGGCAGCATCGCTGCGGCGGTCCACGTGGTGAACATCACGACATACATCGAGACCGAGGGGAGGCTGGCCAGGAAGGGCTACCTGAGCCTGGACGTGGAGATGGTTCACCACCTGAGGGAGAACCTGGGCGCGCACCCCCTGGTGGCCGCCAACAAGATAGATAAGGGCGACGAGGACGAGGTGGTGGCCAACATAGAGGCGTTCATCGCGGGCGTCTCGGCGGGGGACCCCGAGGCCGGGGACCACGTGTACCCCATAAGCGCCAAGACCGGCGTGGGCGTCGGTAGGCTCAAGGAGGCTCTGGTCAGGAGGCTGAAGATGGCGGGCTTCAGGGACCCCTTCGAGTACCTCAGAGGATAAACAGTTATCAGGGGCAGCCCCAAAGACTCATGTGATGAACAGGCTTCTGGCCTCGGTCACCAAGTACTCGGGGCTCGCGGCGGCCCTCACGGCGTGGGGGACCTTCGCGTACGCTATAAGCGTCAACCCGTGGTTCATGTTCACGTCGCACGCCTTCAGCGATCTGGGGGGTCCCGGCGCCTTCTATCCGGGAGTGTATAACATCGGCATGATGGCGTCGGGCTTCCTGGTCGGGTTATACTCCCTCAGGTGCATCGAGGACGCCGTCAACAAGCTTGAGACGGTGGGCGGGGCCTTCCTGGCGGTAGCCGGCGTTTTCCTCGTTTTCATAGGGGTCTACCCGTCCGGGACGGAGGCCCACAACTTCATCTCATTCTGGTTCTTCGCGCAGGCCGACCTAGCGATCATGGCCTGGGGCCTGGGGCTCATCAGCAGGGGTGAGAAGGAGCTCGGGCTGGTGGTCTCGGGGCTTGGGTTCGTCAGCCCGGTTGTGGCTTACCTGGTCCCCTGGCCCTCCACGGCTATGCTGGAGGCCTTCGGGATAGTGGTCATGAATCTGTGGGTTGTGTTCATGCAGAGGGTTCACGGGTAGAGGAAGGGTACGGCTCGTCGTCGTCCTTGTTCTTTCTTTCCTCGTCGTCGTCCCATGCGGGGACGCTGCCGTCCTCGTCTGTGATCCCGGCGGGGGTGATGGCGATCCTGACCTTCACCTCGGGGAGGTAGGGGCTGTCTATGATCTGGGCGAGCCTGGTGTTGGCGCGTCCTCTGCGGAGGTACATCCTGTGGGTGCAGGCGTGGGCCATGACGTGGCCTCCGGCCGGCTTGTTGGGGTCACCGTATGCGGTGTCCGGCTTGGCCTGGACCTGGTTGGTTAGGACAACGGCAAGGTTGAATGCCTCGGCGACGCGCATCAGGTTGCCCAGGGCGTTGCCCAGCTTCTGCTGCCTCTCGGCGAGGGTGGCTCTGCCGATGTACTCGCCCCTGAAGTGGCCTATCATGCTGTCCACTATGACCAGCTTCACGTCGTGCTCCTGGCAGACCTGGGGCAGGTTCTTGATGAGGATGATCTGGTGCTCGCTGTTGTATGCGCGGGCTATGAGGATGTTTCTGAGGATCTCCTTGGAGTCGTATCCCCTGGCCTCGGCTATCTGGACTATCCGTTCTGGGATGAAGGTGCCCTCGGTGTCTATGACGCATACGCGTCCGCCGAGGCCGCCCTCCTCCGCCGGCAGCTGTGCCAACACGGAAAGAGTGTAGCATATCTGGGTCTTTCCTGAGCCGAACTCTCCGATGAGCTCGGTTATGACGCCGGTCTCGACGCCTCCGCCCAGTATGCGGTCGAGCTCGTTGGAGCCGGTCTTGCAGCGCAGCATGTGGCTGCGCATCTCCAGCATCTCCGTGGCTGAGACGAACCCGGGGTCCACCTTGAGGCGTGCGAGGGCGCTCACCTTTATAGCGGTGTCGGCGCCCATGCCGGTTAGCTCCACGATCTCGCGGGGGGGAGTAACTGCGATGGATTCGAGGGTGACTAACCCGGCCTTGTGCAGCTTCTTCAGGGTGGTGCTGGCGATTCCTTCTAGGCTTCCGGCCTCAACTACCTCTCCCATAACACTCTCAAGAGTCTCCACGTGGTCCACGGCTTTTAACGTGAACGCACACGAATACACTGGGGGGAGGCGGGTGAAAGTGGAGTTGATGTGGATAACGATATAGTGGTGGTGCGCCGCATCGTATGTGATCGCGTTGTCTGAACTCAAGAAGCTCAAAGAAGTCGTTAAGAAGACGGTGGACGAGGAGAGGCCGCTGCTCGTGGAGATAGCCAGGTACCTGTACGAGAACCCTGAGTTGGGGAGCGAGGAGTACAAGGCCTTCGAGAGGCTGACGAAGGTTCTGGAGGAACACGGCTTCAAGGTGGAGAAGGGCGTCTACGACATGCCCACGGCCTTCGTGGCATCCTTCAAGGGGAAGAGGAAGGGTCCGCGGGTGGCTGTGCTGGCTGAGTACGACGCTCTGCCCGGGGTGGGCCACGGCTGCGGCCACGACCTTATAGCCGCCTCAGCCGTAGGAGCCGGGATCGCGGCGAGCAGGGTGGTGGGTGAGCTGGCGGGCGAGGTGCTGGTCGTGGGGACGCCCGCCGAGGAGGGCCACGGCCCCAGCGCAGGGGCCAAGGTGATAATGGCGGACCACGGGTTCTTCGACAAGGTGGACGGCGTGGTGATGCTTCACCCGGCTAACAGCTGGGGCGTCGGGGGCCAGGCCCTGGGCATCCACCAGGTGGAGATGGTGTTCAAGGGCCAGACGAGCCACGCCGCGGCCAGCCCCGACAAGGGCAGGAACGCCCTGAACGCTGCAACCCTCTGCTATATGGCGACCCACATGCTGAGGCAGGAGGCTAGGAGAGACGCCAACCTGGTGATCCACGGCATCATCACTGAGGGCGGGTTGGCCAGCAACATCATCCCGGACAGGGCGGTCTGCCAGTTCGGGGTGAGGAGCAGCGACGAGGCGTACCTTGTGGAGATGGTGGACAAGGTGGCCCGCTGCGCCGAGGGAGCCGCCCACGCCATAGGCGTCGAGGTGGAGATAGCGAAGAGGAAGCTGTACAGCAGCAACAAGCTGAACATCCCCCTGATCAAGACGCTTTGGCAGAACTACAAGGACCTGGGTGCGCCGGTGAAGGACTGGCAGGAGAGCACCAGGGCGATACCCATGGCCTCCACCGACTTCGGGGACGTGTCCCAGAGGACGCCCGTGGCAGGCAGCTACATAGGCATCGCCCCTGAGGGGACGCCGGGCCATAGCAGGCAGCTGGCCGAAGCCTCCATGACCAAGGAGGGGCTGGACGCTATGGTGGTGGGCGCCAAGGCGCTGGGCATGACCCTGGTGGAGCTGCTGGCGAGGCCGGAGACCCTGAAGGAGGCTCGGGAGTACTTCGACTCCCACTAACCTTTCTCAGCCTTGATGGTCAGCCTGTCACCGTTCAGCAACTGGACACCCGTGAACCCGGCCTCGTACAGAAGCCCGTTGAGCTGCTCGTAGGTGAAGGCCCTAAGGGCCCCCGAGTCGGTCACCCTCTGGGTTGATCCTTCCTTCTCTATGGTGTACTCCCACTCTGTCATCCACCTGTAGGTTTCCGAATCCCAGCCCCTGTTCCTCGTGCGGCGGGTTATCGTCGCCCCCTCAACCCTGTATACGCTCTCACGCCAGTCCCGGTATCTCTCTGGGTCAAAGCGCCGGGCGTCGAAGTTGTCGAACACAAGGATTCCGCCTGGCTTCAGGGCGCTATGGAAGCCTCTTAGAGCTTTTAACGCGCCTTGGTCGGTGGACATATAGGTGAAGCTGCTGCCCAGGCAGAGGACGGCGTCGAACTCCTCGTGGAACCCCAGCTCCCTCATGTCTCCCTGGACCAGCACGCCATTCACCTTGGGCCGTGCCAGGGCTAGCATCTCCGGGCTCAGGTCTAGGCCGGTGACTCTGTAGCCCCCTGACTCCAGGAGAGCCATTAGGCGACCTGTGCCGCAGGCCACTTCCAGTATGGACTCGACTTGTTTCTCTTCAAGAACCGGCTTCAGGGCTCCGTACACGGCCTTGTAGTCGAAAATCTGCGGGTATATGGCGTCGTACACCCACGCCAGTTCATGGTAGAGCCTGTGCGTGTCTCTCCTCAGGAACACGATCCCTCATCGTGATCTCACCGCCTTTCCTTGTGGGCTTGGAGTATTTAAACGGGTGAGCGCCCACGGTCCTCGCCCTCATTTTGCGCCGATTATTATCTCCTTCACATAGTTCGTGAAGGTGATGGACTCGTACCCCGACAGCTCGTGTTCAAGGCCCTTGATCTCCCAGTCGATCTTCTCTATCTCGTCGCATATGGTGGCCAGGCTCGCCCTCGCCCTGCCCACAGTCGCGTCGTGAGCCTGCTTGTGCTTCTCGATCTCCTCCCTGAGCGAGTCGTAGCGCCTGGTGTACCCATCCTTGATGGCGTTCTTCTCACGCTGTATCTCCTCCTTGGCTCTCCTCTCCTCCTCCTCGAGCTTCTCTAGGTGGAGCTTGTGCTTGTTCTTTATCGCCTGCTCGTCTCCCTGGCTTAGCTTGGTGGGCGCGCTCGACTCGTACCTCTCCACCAGGCGGTTACGCCACCCTCTCAGCGATTCGACCTGTTCGGGGCTCAACCACCACACCATGACCGTACGGCCGTCCCTCAGCTTGAAGCGGG